>JBHHXS010000001.1:0-35242 GCA_046757145.1 Phycisphaerae bacterium
GGCGACCGCATGTGCCTCGAGGCGATCTGGGGCTTCAACGTCGAGACGCTGTCGGGAGTCTGGCTGGCGGCATCGCATTTCGACGCAGAGTGGTACGACGAGACACACCTCGCTATCTCCGGGGCAAACGCCAACGCCGTGACCTTGCTCGATACAGCCAGCTCCGACCCGTTACATCCCACTAACCCGGTAATCATCGAGGACACCGGTTTCGCCGGGGGCGTTACGTTCGATTCGATGGCCAATCTGTACACTGGCAACGGATACGGCAACGGGCCCGTCTACACCGGAGAATTGCGGGCGTTCGAGCATGGGCGTTGGACCGGCGTACTCAGCGGCGGCGCCCCGCTCGACTTCCTCACGGACGGGACGCTCATCGTGGATATTCTCTCCGCTGCCTCCCTGGGGTTTGACAGCGAGGGCAACATGCACGTTGGCGGCGGAGATTTCCTTCGGGTACCGACATCGATTTCGCCGCACTCGTTCGGGCGTCTGCCGTCGGTCGCGCATTGGCAGGTCTCGGGCCGGCGGACCCAGTTGATCCGCACTTCGTGCGCAGGATCGATCCGGACCCCGACAATGATTCCAACTCATACTCCGTCACCTACAGTGTCGCAGCAAACGAGCTTTATCTGCGCAGTTTCGGGGATGACGTCGTGTACACGTACGCCGCGGCATCAACCGGCGGCGACCCCTGGGCAGATGCGGTGGTGGACGCTCATCCGACGCTGGACGGCGCGGGACTGTACACCGATCCGCAGAGTGTGTTGGGTATGCCGACCACGACCTTCTACGATCCTCTCGTGTCGGAACAGTTCCACGTGTCCCTCGTGGCGGCTCCGTTCAATCTGGATTCCCCCAATGGGCAGAAGGTGGTCACAACGATCAACTCCGGGCAGTTTATAAAAGTCCGGTTTGATGAGCCCGTGCAGGACGATCCACGGAATCCATTCGGAATCGACCTCATCGTCTTCGGCAACTCGTTCTTCATTGGAAACGGATTCCCCGGGCCGACGACGGACATGGCGGCGCATATCCTGACAGGCGATGTCTTCTCGGAGTCGGTGACGGTTGCCGTGAGCCCTACAGGCCTGGGTACTCCCCAGAGCCACCCGGACCATTGGTACGTCTACACGAACGGACCGTTCGCAGACGCTCTCTATCCAAGCAACGCGTACGAGTGGGATCGGCAGCTTAACGATTGGGACAGCCAACTGGATTTCGCCACACCGGTGGATCCGTCGCTGGCAGTCGAGGAGTTCGCAGGAGGATCGGTAGCCGACGGCATTGACTTGTATGAGTGCTCCGGCGGCGGGACGGGGTTCGACCTGGCGGAGAGCGGGTTCTCGTCGATCAGCTACGTATACCTCACCGGTGTCGGCGGGGAGGTGGATGCGCTCTCGGACGTGTTCCCGTCGTTGGGTGATTTCGACCGGGACGGAGACGTTGACCTGCGCGATGTCGCGAGCTTCCAGAATTGCTTTCATGCAGGGTTCACGGGGCTGGAGACATGTGCATGTCGCAGTGGCGACTTCGATGGCAACCGCGTCGTCGACCTCGAGGACTACGCCGCCGTCGCATCGTTCTTTGAAGGCCCCTCGTAGGAGTCCAAGGAGCACGAGTGAAGTGCGGAGTCATTACCCGGCAGTTACTCTGTTGGAAGTGATTGTAGTGGTGGGGATCATGGCGGCCCTGACAGCCATGCTCGTGCCGTCCCTGCGCACTGCTCGTGCGCAGGCCAGTTCCACCGTGTGCCTGTCGAATGAACGGCAGATCGCCTTTGCTATCTTAAGTTACACCGATGACTATGGGGGGGTTTTCCCCGTAGCGCAGTACTTTGACGCTGCCAACTCCGCTTTCGTCGCGTGGGACACCATTACCTATTCGGCTGAGCCTCACACGGCGCACCCGGGTCTCGTATGGGAATACGCAAGCGGGAACTCGGTGCAGCAATGCCCGGCGTACACCGGTCCGAGTATGACGACAGGCGATCCGTACACCGGCTACAACTACAACACGACGTACATCGGCAGAGGGCAGAACGAAGGGGCCTACGGCACGATGACGGAGGCCCCGGCACTGCTGGGACAGGTTCGTTTTGCCGCCAGAGCTGCGCTGGTGGGTGATGGGGGGTGGGCCTTTGGCGCTAACAAGTTCATGCGCGCCCCGCTCGACGGTGGCGCCAGTGAGGCGACGGTCCATGCCGGCGCACAGGCGTATCGCCACCGGGATCAGACGAATGTTGTGTACATAGACGGCCACGGCGCTTCTACGGGGCGCAGATTCAGAAAACCGGATGCGAGTCCACGCAGCGAAGCTCTGTTGGGGTGGCCGAGGAACGGCTTCCTGTCCGAGGACGACAGTGCATACGCTTATCGCTGAAACACGATTCAGGCATCAACAGTCGGTCGACGGTGCGGACCCGCGCAGGGATATCAGAGTGGTGGAAGTGGGCGAACACTCAAGGCAGGCGATCGAGTCTGTGTCGGACAGTTCGCCCCCGCCAACGAGCAGACGGCATGGCAAGTCTATCCGGCTCTCCCGCGTCGGATAGAGCCGCCCGTCATGCAGGGAGACGCCCGCAACGGCCAGGTCGAAGGCCAGACCTAGCGGCATGGAGCCGTAGAGCGGCGAGTAGCACGCAACGGCAGCGCTGGCCAGATCGGCCTTCCGATAGGTCCGCGCGCAGCCGCTGCCCCCATGGGCGCATAGGAACACGGCTCGATGCGACGCCAGGTTGCCGGCGTCCAGTTGCGAGGGGCAGTCGACGCAAGTTATTTCTCGAATCCTGCCGTACCTGCCGCCTGCTGTCGGGTTGCCTAGCAGGAAGACGACGAACCCCTCGCCTGGCGAACAAGGGCGGCGATCGACGCACCGGGCGTCGATCGTCGATGATGGACCCGTGCTGAGTCGGTGGATAGCATAACCTAGAACCGGGCAGTACTCGTCACCCATACCCGCGAGCACATAGTCGACCCTTCCTTCCGCCAGCCACAGCTCAGCCGTACGCAGTACCTCCGCCGTGGTGCGCTCGAACGTGGTGAGCGTGACCGACGGCCCAGTGATCTGCATTAGGATTGAGACCGTGGAGGCCGGCGCGCCGTGTACTGAGTTAGCGAACAGCGTTGGTGACGCGCCCTGGTCACCCTCGTCGATGATCGTGTCTTGATAATGGAAAGTCGTCTGCAAGGGCCCGTACGCGGTGCCGAACGCGATCCCGACGCGGCTCTTGTCCTCGAGCGTCAATCCTGAGTTCTCGACCGCGAGGAATGACGAGAGTAAAGCCATTCGCGTGAGGTTATCGGTGCGGCGAAGCGCCCGGGACGGGATGAAGCGCTCGAGCCCTTCAAGGGTGGGCTTGTGCACCGCAAGCTTGCATTCAGGGGATACGCTCGGCACAGAGGCGTGAACGACGTGGGGCGACGTTGAACCGTCAAGAGCCGCCCTGAGTGAGTCGACCCCGCAGCCCGTACTAGAGACCATACCAATCCCCAGTATACAGCTCATGCTCCGCGTCTACCTCTGAAACACAAGGACTGCGTTGTTGCCGCCGAAAGCCAGCGAAGTCGATATCGCAACATCCGTTCGGATGCTCGTGTTCTCCCGCGTCGGGCGAATAGCCACGTCGGCATCCTCCTCGTCAAATCCAGGCGTGGCCGGCAGGCGCTCATCATGCAACGCCTGGAGAGTGAGGATAGCCTCCAATCCCCCCGCGGCGCCGAGCGTATGTCCTGTGTACGCCTTGGTGGCAACGGCTGGGATGGACTCGGTGAAGAGTTGAGCGAGTACTCGCCCCTCCACGCGATCGTTGTCCGGAGTAGCGGTTCCATGGGTGTTGACGAAGCCTACGCGGTCGTGGTCAAGTCCAGCCGTGCGCAGGGCATGTTGGATGGCGCGTTTCAAACCCAGGCCGTTCGGATGGGGTGCGGTCGTATGATACGCGTCTGCGAAGCTGCCATATCCCGCCACCAGCGCCAGCGCGCACACTCCTCTTTTCTTCGCGACACTGTCCCGCTCCAAAATGACCACTCCGGCCCCCTCCCCGAGATTCAATCCTTGCCTGTTCTTGTCGAAGGGCCTGCACGGGTGCCGCGAGCTGATCAAGAGTTGGATAAACCCCAGATAGGGGATACGGGAAAGCTCGTCGCACCCGCCAGCAAGAGCGATGTCACACTGGCCCTGTTCCACCCAAGCCTTTGCCAGCCCGATCGCGTCCGTTCCGGAGGAGCATGCATTGGCCACCGTGGCTGCGGGGCCGGACAGGCCGAATGTTGCAGCAAGAAACTTGGCCGGATTGCTGTCGAGATAACGCTGCACCGGATGCACATCCGGCCTCTGGCCACGCCTGAACTGTCGATAAAACGGCTCGTCGTTGAGCGTGCATCCTACTGTCGTGCCCATGCACACGCCCACCCGCAGCGAGCGTAGGGTCTTAAGGTCAAGCTTCGCGTGCGACAACGCTTCCTCAGCCGCTATCAGCGAGAGCTGCGCGGTGCGAGAGGGTTGGGCTTCCGCCCGCGACTTATACAACGCATCCAGCGGTTCGAGCACTTCAAAGACCGGATAGTCGTCTGTCAGATCAGCGGCGATATTCCGGGGCGGGCCCGGACGGCGCTCACCCGCATAGAGCGAGCGCATAACCCGCCTGACCGAACTCCCCGCGGCGCATATGGCGCCAAGACCTGTTACAACCGCCCTCGCTGACTTCACCGGTCGCCCCAACGCCAACAGGTCGTCAGCCTGCCTGCGACTTCTCGCCATCGTCCCAGAAATCGAAGAAATTAAACCACATAAGCGGATTCCTCTCCAGGTACTCCTCGAGACATTTGACATAGCGCTGCAGGAGCAGGTCTATGGCTTCCTCGCGGGGCATTGACCGGAAGTCCTGGTCTTGTGTGATACGGACATGCTCGATCCGGTACGCGCACCTTCCGGTACGAACCGTCAGCAGCACGCCGACATCGGCACCGGTGAGCAGGGCCAGGTGATACGGCGTTATGGGGAAGTCCGCCTCGTCTCCAAGAAAGGGCACACGCCTCGTCCTGCCCCCCCAGGCTCGATCCCCCATGACGGCTGCGCACTCGCCGGCGTTGAGGGCGTTGGTCATTTCAACCATACCACCAAGGAAGCCGTCAGGTGAGATGATGTTGAAGCGCTTCCGGTTCCCCGCCAAGTCAAAGAAATGCCGCCCGGTCGTGTGCGGTTCAAGTCGAAGATGGAAGTGCACCGGTACGTTCAGCGCGTCCATGCTTGCCATCGATGTCTGCCACGCCCCTGCATGGGTGGTAAGCAGAACGATGCCGGAGCGCGCCCGGGCGGACTCGTACAACTGCCCAGCGCCGGGAAACTCCACTTTGAAAGCGTCAGCGCCCAGCACCCCCATCGCTGCCTGGTCTATAAGAACCTGTCCGAACGCATAGAAATACTTGACCGTCGCGGCCAATCGTTGGACCGGTGACAAGTCCGGGAATCTGTGGCGGAGGTAAGGAGCTGCCGACCGCCGCGCGCTGGGACGAAACACCACGTAGTACGGGATTATCAGCATGAGCATGACGTAAGCAGGCACAACGCCGAAGCGCTGGATACACCAGTGGAAGATGGCATGGCCCAGACGATTACCATAGCGGGGCGAGGCGCGCGGTTGGCCCCTCTTACCCATCGGACGTCGTCCCTCGTCCCGAGCGGGCTTTCCTATAGGTCAACGCGAGCAGATAGACGCATCCGCCCGCACAAAGCGCGAGCACGGGTGCAAGGATAGACGAGCCGATCAGGTAATCGAGCAGCCTCTGGTGAATCTCGCGGGCTAGCGTCTGCACGCTGAACTCCGTCAGCCAACGCCCGTGGCGCACGAAGAAGCCGAGCTCGATTGCCAGGGCAGGAACGAGAGGCGGGGCGCAGAGGTGACTGACGTTGAGTGCCAGCAGCCGATTCAACCGCAAGCGAGTCGCGCAGAATATTATGGCTATGCTGTGGCAGGCGATAAGGGGCAGCGTCCCCAGAAAGATGCCCAGTGCAGCGGCGGCGGCTAGCTGAGACGGAGAGGACCGTTCGCGCAGCAGCGTGTGCAGCGAACGCAGGGGTCGCTGAAATGAGAATCCCTCGCCTTTCGCGCGCCACTTCTCCCGGTCGGGGTTGATCTGCCACAATCCAGGCCGCATCGTCTCGGGCCAGAGCACCCTGTGGGGCCAGGGTATGAGATTCCGGACGACCAGCCGTGTATATGTCCGCGCGGTACGTATGTTGTCCCACCACATGTCGAAGTGAGAGTTGCGCACAGCATCGGCGTCGTAGCGCGCGCTTATGTCCACCCAGTCCAGGCTGGCGCCTGACCATGCGCTGCGAACCAGGATCTCGACCTCAAAGTCGTACCGGCGTGCCCGACACTTCATGCGGCGGAGAATCTCCACCGGGTACGCCCGGAAACCCGACTGAGTGTCCGGGTGACTGACACCGCACGCTATTCTGGTCCAGAAGTTGGAGAATGCGCGCCCGAACCGGCTTGAGCGCGGCACCTCGGCGCCCGATAGATCCCTTCTGCCAACGATCAACGCTTGCGGGTTAAGCCTGATTCTCTCCAGGAACTTGGGCGTCTCTCCCGGATCATGCTGCCCGTCACCGTCAAGCGTTATGAGGTGAGTGAAAGAATGGTCGTACGCCCAGCGGCCGGCGGCGACGATCGCCGCACCCTTGCCTTGATTCTCGGAGTAATCGATACGCTCGACACCCAGGCCTGCGAGTTCGGCCGGACCACCGTCAGTGCTCCCGTCATTGACCACCAGTACCGGGAGTCCGAGTTGCAGGGCCCGCTCGGCTACCTGACGCAACGTGCCTTTGTTGTTGAACGTCGGTATTGCGATCAGCACCCTGATGCCGTCAGCATCTTCAGGGCGTAGTCGAGCCTCCTGCTCACTCCGCTTGTGCGGTATGGTGGTACATGGAGTTCCAAAGCACGCGGTCATGTGGCCCGCCTGAACGCTTTTCTTATACTGAGAAAATCCCTCAGATTCAGCAGGAAGCGAATCCAACTGCTCGGCGAATGCCACACCATCGTCGCATAGCGCAGCAGCACGGAGGGGCGCTTGAAATACCGGCGGTAGAACTCCCGGTAACGCTCCTCGAGGCGTTCAAGCGTCAGCCCCACAGGCGCAAAGATAAAATTAAGGCAGTTCATCAATTCCCAGTTCTCGCAGAACTCCCCATGGCGCTCCAGGTCGGCGTACACAGGCGACCCGGGGAAAGGAGTGAACTTGGCCAGGTTGAATTCGTCAAGGGGCAGGCTCAGTACGTACTCGATGCTGCGGTCGATCGTCTCCTCCGTTTCACCGGGTAGGCCGAGCATGAAAAGCCCCTTCGCCCGGATCCCCACATCTTTTATCCACCCGATGCGTTCACGGATCATACCAAGGTCGGCCCCTGACCGGTGTCTCGCCAACAAATCGGGATCGCCGGTCTCCACACCCAGGCTCATCATCCAGCATCCTGCCCGCTTCATGAGGCGCAGCAAGTCACGATCGATATGTTCGGCACGGGCTGCGCAATTGAATGTCATCTTCATCCGGGAACGCAGCAGACTTTCGCAAAACGCGACCACGCGCCGCCGGTCGAGCGTAAACAAATCGTCGTACAGATTGACATGGCGGATGCCGAACGCCTCGCGCAGGTGACGAAACAGGTTCAGCATGTACTCCGCGGAATTGTAGCGGAAGGAGCGCCGAAAAACCGAGCGATCGCAGTAGGAGCATCGGTAGGGGCACCCGCGGCTTGTGACCGCTGTCGTACCCGGGGCCGTGGGGTAGTTGAAAATAGGGAGCGGATAGGCTCTGGGGAATCCATCGAGCTTGCTGTACGCGGGGAACGGCAGGTCGTCCAGATTCAGCGACGACGTGCGCAGACCGGTGAACTCCACCTTCTCGCCCTCTCGCCGGAGCAGCCCCGGCACATCTTCGAGACCCTCGCCATTCCGCTCAAGGATCGCCAGGAGCGCCTCTTCTCCCTCGCCCACGACACCATAATCGATCACGGGGTACTCGTGGAGGAGGCGCTCGCGCAGGCCGGATATGTGCACCCCGCCGAAGATCGTTCGAACGTGCGGGTAAGCCGCTTTGATGTTGGCGGCAATGCGTACAGCGTCGAGAAAGCTCGACGTCGTCGTGCTGAAGCCCACGTAGTCGGGACGCTCCGTGCGCAAGTATCGGTTGATTCTGCCATCGCGCCCCGGGTGCGCATAGCAATCATGGATGACGGCGCGATGTCCGTGGCGTTCAACCCACGATGCCAAGCTGCACAAACCGATGGGCGGCATGATGTTCGCGATGCGCGACATGTCCTTTTCGCCCGGCATCCAGTTGACGCCCAGCGGGTGAATTAGCAGTATGTTTTTCTTCTTCACGATCACACCGCCCGGTCCGCGCGTCGCCGTCGCGAGGTGCGCGTCCGCCTTCTCAGCAGCATGTCCCAGATTGGCCCGCGATGTCCCATGCGGTGGAACACGTTGAGCCTCTCGGCGTCCTGCTGCGGGGGATAAATGCGGTCCGGGCGCCCCGCGAACGCCTCCAGCAACGCTTCGTGCACGCGTTGTCGGGACAGCTCAGGAGAGAAGTAAAACCGTGGGTTCAACAGGTCGTCATCCGCGGGCGCCAGCCCCTGGGCCAGGGCCAGACGGTGAACCCCGGTTCCCGGCAGGATGCGAACTCCGCAGTAGGCGAATACGACACAATCTGCCAGTCGTCCAATGTTCGCGATTCCCTGCTCCAGGGTCTGCTCCGTCTCGCCCGGGCCACCGAAGATGACAAAGTGGGCGTTGTTTATGCCGGCTTCCGCGAACAGACTGTTGCTCCGCTCCGCCTGGTCCCAGGTGAAGTCTTTTCCCATGTGTGCCAGCGTGGTGTCGCTGGCGCAGTCGGTCCCCCACTCCACGGAATGGAGACCAGAACGTCTGAGCAGGGCTATCTCCTCCCGGTCGAATTGCTGCGGGCGAAAGAACGCCATCCACGGGACGTCGACGCTGCGGCGCACCAGTTCTTCTGCTATGCCCAGATACCGGCCATGGCGGTCGTTGAAAACCGAGTCAGCCATGGCATAGTAGTTCGCTCCGTACCGCTTTATAAGCGACTCGATCTCGTCGACCACGGCCTCGACGGGGCTGAAGCGGTACGTGCGCCCCTCGAGCACGGGATATGTGCAATAGGCGCAACGGTGAGGGCAGCCACGCTTGGTCTGCACGTTGAGCATGCCACCATCACGCAGATAGAATGATGCCAGCGCGGGATCACGGCTGTTACATGAAAACTGCTCAGGAGGGATGACGCGGCTGCTATGAATGACCCGCTCTGCCGGACGATCGCCTGACTCAAGCAGCTCCACCAGCTCGCAGAAGGCGCCCTCACCCTCGCCCACAACTCCGTAGTCCGCCCCGACGCGATCCACCAGCGAATCCGGGAACAGTGAGAACCCTGCCCCGCCCAAAACGATGGGACGGTCCGTGTGGGCCCGCAGCGCCTCAACCAACTGCGCTGCTGTGAATCCCGCTCCCGGTCGCACCGGCGCGTCGAGCTCCCTGTCCGCATACGCGATCGGGCACGACGAGTCACAGTTGTCTATATTTCGCAGCGAGATCCCTATCACGTCAGGGTTGAAAGACTCGCGGGCCATCGCCTCCCACATCGTAGCACAGGTGCTTGCTGCGTCGACGATCTTTTCATGCGAGCCGACGGCATGGAGCGGGTCCCACTCCCGCACGGTATGGCCTCGTGCCCGCGCTGCCTCGGCCACCAGTGTCATTCCCAAGGGGTATACGGGATACGGTTCACGAGCGAAGTTGCAGGAGATGAGCAGTACGTTGGCCATTACTCTTGCTCAGTTGATTGACGAGGCGTCGGCTCCCGGCTGCAAACCAGCTCCGGCCCGCGGCGCAGCCGGCGTCCACCCCCCGCCCTCGCGGCGCGCACATAGGTTCCGTCCTCCATTTCTCGCACAAGGACCTTGCGGAACAACTCGCCCATCTTGATTTCCTTGTTGGCTGATGCGTAGAACTTATCCCAGGCGTAGTAGTACATTTCTTGAAGTCGAGCGGGTGACATCCGTTTAGGCGTGAACACCACGCGGTCGCACGTGTAGTCCCTCCAATCGCTGCTCAGGATTCGCTTCTCCCGCTCCAACTGCGCGCGGATGGACGTGTGGGGGAAGGGTGTCAGAATCGTAAACTCCGCCAGGTCCAGTTCGATCTCAAGCAGGAAGTCGACAAGTCGTTTTATGTAATCCTCATCGTGGCCGTCGGTGCCGAGAATGATCGTACCTTCGACAGCGATACCATGGTCTTTGTACTTCTTCACCCGCCTGCGTATTACGTCGGAGGTGTCGAAGATGGCCTGGTAGACGTACCAGCACCCCGCCTGGTAGGCGAGGTCGAGCAGGTCGTCATCGTTCTCAATCGGGTGGCTAACCCATTTTCTCTTGAGTGGAATCAGCGCCCTGAACAGGCGCTCCTGCCACTCGTGATCCTGGGCCAGCGAGTTGTCGACGAAAAACAGGCGATTGTTGCTGATCGACATGATCTCCTCGACAACTCGCTCGATCGGGCGTGGACGGAAGCGGCACCCACCGAGAAACGGAGTGCAGCAGGGGAAGCAATTGAAGCGGCATCCGCGAGAGGCGTGAATCAAATCCAGCATGCGTACGCCGCGATACACGTACTTGTCGTAGTCGAGAATGTTGCGGCGTGCTGTGCCTACCAGATCGATCAACGGAAAATCGGTGAGATAATCGTACACTCGAGCCGGGCGCCGGTTCTTGAGATCATCGATTACGCCTGGCAGCCGCCCCTCGACTTCCCCGAGAAAAACACTGTCGACGTGGGCTGCGAGCTCCTCTGAGTGAAGCATGGCTGCTATACCGCCCGCCAGCACCGCGATGCCCCGCCGGCGATAATGGTTCGCGATCTCTATCGCCCGCGGCAGTTGTGCGGTCAGCATGATCGAAAGCGCCACCGCGTCCGGGTCGTCATCCAGGTGGAGGTCCGCGACGTTCTCGTCCACGAACTCGAGCTGGACGTCATCGGGTATTTCTGCCGCAACGACTACCGGCGCGTGCGGCGGCAGATGGAATGGAGTCTGCCGCTCAAGCTTGCGCCATTTGGGATAGATCAGTTTCAGTATCATTTCGCCGCCTTATCTGCCTTACCGCTTATTGTCCAACTGGGACCAACGCATCTCCGGGCTTGGGTGTCTCGCGATCTCCCGTCGCTGACACCCCCCTTTGATCACTACCCCTGGCCAGGGGGGAAGGCGCGGGACACGCGCGTAGTCACTGATGCTGCTCCTGCGATCACTGACGACTGGGCGCCTCACCGAACAGCTCCAGTATTGAAGCGATGCCACGCACGCCGTCCAGTATGACGCTGTCCCGTGTACATCTGATCCATCTAACCGCACCTGCGGATGCCCGCGGCCTGCTCTCTAGGACGACAAAAACCGCGCCCGGCAGGTCGTCCCCGTCGGCATCTAGAGCCACCGGCATATCGCCGACCGGGCCGTCGAGCCAACCGGCGATCATGACGGGCGTCAACCGGTCGGCCATTAGGCGCATGGCCGTGCGCAGCGCCGCAATACCCCTTCCGCCCGCTTCCCCAACGCACAGCGTCGGGCCGGTGAGCTTGAAGCTAAGGGCACATTCCCCCTGCATGATGCAGGGAAGCGTATACGAGAACAGGTTCGGGCTAGCGAGCGCTCCCCCGTCACAGCGGGCCGTCTCGTAATAAACGCTGTCGGTCACGAGGCACTCTCGCCTGCTCGAGCTGACGACGCCGCTTGGACATACATCGTTCCCGTCCCGGAGTCGTGCATCGACCAGGGCTAAAGACACCGCACTGCACCCGAGTTTGGTGTACGTATCAAACCGGCCGTAGCGATTCGGGCGACGCTCGAATATTTCGTCAGGAGGCGGAATCTCAGCACGTCCGGGACCGAGGACCGGAACGGTTCGGTCGCGCAGGCGGCCGTAGCTGTTCGCGGCGATCCATCCTCCGCCGGTGACAGCGACCTGGAAGTCCTCTTGCCGTACGTCGACGCAGATACGCGAGCGCTTGTGCGCGCGACGATGAGGCTCGTGCCCTTCGTGGGGCGAGTCCTCCAGCCCGGCTTCGAACACCAGGGCCGCGTTCACTCCACCGAATCCGGAGTTCACGGTAACGATGTTGTCGCCCGCGAAGGCCTGCGGAGTACCTGCAGCCCTTCCAACGGCGAGCGGCTCCGGTGTCGCCAGCCCCGACGTTGCGGGCACGGTCCGGTTGGCGAGCGCCTTAAGGCAGATAGCAGCTTCGATGCCACCTGCTGCGCCCAGTGTATGCCCGATCGCCCCTTTGACCGAGAACACCGGGAGAACACGCCCGCCAAAGACCGACTCAATAGCGCGCAGTTCCATCGCGTCGTTGTATGCTGTGCCGGTGCCGTGTGCGCACAACGCTTCGACCCCGTCTTGTGACAGGCCGGCACGCAACAGTGCCATCCGAATCGCCGTAGCAAGCCCGGTGCCGTCGCGCGATGGGCCCGTGATATGGTTGGCGTCATTGGCTATGCCCCATCCGGTCAACCTGGCCAGCGGCGAGTAACCGTGCTTCGCAACTACTTCAGCGCTTGCAAGCAGTATTACCACCGCCCCGTCGCCCAGGCTTAGACCGTCCCGTTTTACGTCGAACGGCCGGCAGGTCGTCGGCGACAGGGCCCCAAGGGCAGCGAACCCGGCGAAAGTGAAATGACTTACCGTGTCGGCTGCGCATACTAAAACCGCCGGGTGCTCTCCCCGAGCGATCATCTGAGCAGCGACGGCAAGACCCACCGTCGACGACGCACAGGCTGCGTTCACCTCCATCCCCCGGTCTTCTATGCCCAGCTTGGTGCAAACCCACCTGCGGTGCTGGCATGGAAGATAGATGTCGGGTACTTCACCTGCCGCGGCTAGGGCCTCGACGTATTCGGCATTGCCCTTCACACCCGCCCAGATGACGAAGGTCTCGGTAGGCACCGGACGTAGCTGGTCAAGCGCGGTGCCCATCAAAGCGCAAACCCGATTGGGCTCCGTTCCCCGATTCAGGCTGCTGATGCACGCCGCGCTGTGACACCCAAACGCTTCGGTGCTGAACCCGCGCACTGGGTCTATGGCGCTATGCCCCTCGATGATCCGAGGCCATAGCTCGTCCAGTGAAGCGCCCAGGGCGCAGACAATTGCGCCGTCGGCAACGTATACCGCACTCATGCCGACTTCATCCATTCAGCGTCATCGCGCGCGTTTGATCCCCGGCCATCGCGCACGTCGAACCGTAGTGTTGCGATGTTCCCCCCTTGACTCGTCACGGATGCGCGCACCGACCGGGTGGCACCGTCGGGCGCCAAGCCGACCTCCACTAGCACGGGTTGTCTGGGAAGCACGCGACCGGTGAACTTCGCCTTCTCCACACAGGCGAGCTCCAACGCCTCCTCGACGACACCTTCCGCCAGCACGAGTGCCGTCTTCAGCAGGATGACTCCTGGCAGGATCGGGCCGGAGGGGAAATGGCCGTCGAACCCGGGAAACGCCTTGCGAAAGCTGAACTCCGCGGCAACTTGCCCCCGGGCACCGCACGGATGGATCCGTGTGCCGCTGTCGAGCACGGCCCGATGCATCCGGCTTGCTCGATCCGCGAACCGCAGCCAACGGTCAAGCGCCCCCGGACTGTGCGCACTCTGCGCTGGGTGTTTCTGAATTGCGGGCGATGTCGTGGACGCGACGGGCGGTGCCGGCAGACCGGGCTCCTCCCATACCTTCAGAACACCGTATGCCAGCAACGTGGCACCATTGAGTACACGCGCCTCCATTATCGCCGTCTGCTCCAACACAAAGGTCTGGCGGACCTCTATCGCCAGTGAATCATCGGCGCGTGCCGTCGCAGTCAGGTTGAGTTCCTTTATTCCCACGAGGTAGCCTGATGTGGGCCGTCCACCCGCCCGCGAAGCCTCGTATCCCCGCAGCGCAGCCGCACCCTGGGCCAGCATCTCGATCAATGCGACGCCCTCGAGCGTGCCTTGTGCATCAAGAAAGGGATTGTCGGGCGAGACTGTTGTTCGACAGCGGGCAACGCCCTCGCCGCACTCCGTCAACTCGTCCAGCATCAGCATGGCACCGCGATGCAGTAACACCCGCTCAGCCGATATGGGTGTACGGACCTCATGGTGCACTTCGCCTACACGGTCCGCGGACCTTGGCGGCGCCGACTGCCGGCGTCCAGCCCGGTTGCTGTAGTTCTCCTTGCCGGGTGACTCACTCACCCAAGTACTCCCTCAAGACTCCCTCGACGTGCCGCCGCAGCTTCAACGCGCGGTTGCGGTCCGGGAACGAGCACGGGTCCACTGCTGGAAAAAACTCCATGGTAACGTAGGCGGGCTTGAACTCATGCGACCCGGGGGCGCACAAACGCTCCGTGCCCCTGATACAAACCGGGACGATCGGCAGGTTGCACGCTACCGCTAGCCTGAACGCACCTGACTGAAAGCGCTGCAGACACCCATCGCGTGAACGGTGCCCCTCCGCGAAACACAAAAAGGAAACACCGCGGCGCGACAACGCCACGACCATCTCTGCCGCCTCATCGAATGAGACCCGCTCGATATCGATGTATCCCGCTCGACGCATGAACCACCCGAAGATGGGCAGGTCGAAAGGCCACGAACGCACCAGAACGGCTACGTTGGGAAGCGTCGCCAATCCGAAGAAGAAGATGTCGAACAGCGATCTGTGGTTCGTGACCATCATCACCGATCCCGTGGCTGGAACCCGCGCCCCTTTCACAGCGGCGGAGCGCACGAAGCCATCGGCCGAACCAAGGCGATAGGCACCTCCACCTCTGCCGCATCTTAGCAGATTAGCCAACCCACGGCGCCGCAACCTTACGAAAGGCCAGAAGAACCTGACCATGAACGCCCCGTAGTACCCGTTGTGCATCCGCCATGCATCATCCCGGTCTCCGAGGTTCAGCAGCACATGGAACCCCAGGAATACAAGAAAGCACGTCTCAAACACGGCTGACAACATCGCGGCATAGAGGATGCAGACAGCGTTGACGCACCATGACACAGCGTGCTCCGCCGGCCCGTCAGCCCGCCCCCGCCTGCAAGGTGCGTCAGCCTTTTTCCGGTGTCTGCTGCTTACCTGCTCATAGCAAGCGCGCATGTTAACGCGTCCGCACGACGAGCACCGCGTTCACACCGCCGAATGCGAAGTTGTTCTTGACGAACCTGCGGACGCTTCCACGTCGCCTCGTCATAACGTGAGCCAAATCCTCACACCCCTCTCCGGGAATCTCGAGGTTCAACGTGGGAATCACGTACCCGTCTTCCTGCATACACAGACAAGCTATCAGCTCGAGCGCCCCGCTGGCACCAAGGGTGTGCCCTAGATGACCCTTGAAGCTGCTGACCGGAACGCCGCGCTCCCCGAATACGAGTTTGAGTGCTGCTGCCTCCTCGCGGTCTCCTTGAAGAGTGCCGGTTGCATGGGCGTTCACGTAGTCGATGGCGTCTGCAGGCACTCCGGCGTCATCCAACGCCTGCCTCAAGCACTCAACGATAGAGTCGCGGTGCGGCTGCGCTATGTGGCTTCCATCGCTCGTCGTGGCGTAGCCGATCACCTCACCCAGAATCTCCGCTCCACGCTCCGAAGCGCTCCGTTCACTCTCAAGGACAAGTGCGCCCGCACCCTCCCCGCACACGATGCCGTCTCTATCCCGGTCAAACGGGCGCGGTGTGCGCGTCGGCTGATCGTTGAAACGCGAGGACGCCGCGTGCACCAGATCGAAGCAAGCCGTTACCATAACGTGCAGTTCGTCAGCGCCGCCGCACAGCATGATTTCCTGGTAGCCGCCTTTGATCGCCTCGACCGCGCAACCGATAGCCTGCAGCGAGGATGCGCACGCACACGCGGGCGAGTGCACCCGGCCTGGTAGGTTCAGAGCGTGTGCGAGGTTGGCCGCACACGTATGGCTCATGAACCTGAAGAAGGTGTTGGCAGGAAGACCTTCAATCCTGCCCTTCTCGAAGCATGCCGCAAAGAACTCCTCCAGGCTGCTTGTGCTCCCCATCGTCGACGCGAAGCTCACGCCCATCCGTCTCGAGCGACAATCCGCAGGGGGGATGTGGGCACGCGCCAAGGCCTCGAGGCACGCGACGTAGGCAAGCTGGGCGACACGGCCCATCGAGCGGCGCACCGTCCGGGGAATCGACTCGGAATCGAGTGACTCGCGCAGCGGGGCCGCAACCCAGCTCGTTAGATCGCTCAGGCTGGCCTGCCACTCGTCCTTTCTGTTGACGACGGCTGAGCAACCGCTGTTCAATGAGGCCATGAGACGCTTCACCCCTATTCCAAAAGGAGAAATGGCTCCCACGCCGGTGATGACGACTTTGTTCAGCGGCATTTTTGAAGCCCCTCCCAGACAGTCTCCGCTCCGAGTATCTCGCTGACAGCCAGAAGACCTGAGATTAGCACTCCCAGCAGTCCCGGCGCCAAGACGCTCTGCCCGGCCAGGTACAGGCCGCTGAGAGGAGTCCGCGCCATCAACCCTGCTTGTGCAACGCTCTGCTTCATGCCATAGGCCGACCCGCCCACAGTACCGGTGTAGGACTCGTATGTGCAGGGTGTCGCTGAGTCCAGCACGCGGCATTTGCCACGGAGCTCGGGAAAGCGAAGGTAAAATGCCTCGACGGTCTTTTCGGTCGCCCGATGCTTCATGTACTCATAGGTCTTGTCGCGAGCCCACGCACCGCCGACGTGGTTGGTGGGCACTCCAGCGTCCGCGGCGCCGCAGCCGCCTCGCATGGACTTACCAACGCCGGAGCCCGCGCTCTGCACCGAGATGACGGCAAGACTCTTGGGTTCGAGTCCATTGCCGCCGTCACCGCACGCCGGAACCACGTAGATAGCTCGCGCTCCGGCGGGCTCGCATGGGGCGTCGATGAAGTAACGGTTGCTGCGCCCGAGCTCTTTGGGAGTGTCGTCAAGACCTAGATAGACGGTGAACAGACCCGGCGTGTTCTCCTGCCAACGCACGCGAGTCATAAACGATTTGCGAATCGACTGGGCCGGGAGCAGTTCCGCCAACCGGTGAGGATGCACGGTACAGACGCAGGCCTCGCACCGCAATTGGCCACCACCATCCAGTTGCACACCGCAAACACGACGATGTCGATCGACGACAAGTCGAGAAGCCCGTTGTCCGCTGTAGATCGCGGCGCCGGCTTCATTGATCCGACGCTTAAAGGCATCCACAACCTCGTCACCGCCTCGCGCAAATGTGTGTGCGGAGAAGAAGAATGAGCCGAGCACCATCGCGTGAACCATCATCGGACATTCGTCGCCGTGCATGCCGTACAGGCAGAACCCATACTCGCTGAGCATGTCCTGGAGCGCTTCTTCCGCGCCATATGTTGCCAGCGACGTAGCCAAGCTCTCCGTCGGTGTGTGCATGTGCGAGCGGAGTAGGCTGGCGGGATGGTCGAACCCCAGGAACGGCGTCTCCCGGTGCACGGCTTGCACAGCATCCAGATAGGCTTTGATCGCCCGCTCACTACGCGGGTAATGGCGAATCAGCGTTTCTTGCACGCGGAGCGGCCCGACGGGAAACCGTATGGGCTCCGCATCACCCACCTGGACGATGTCGTAGGCGTCCCGGTCCAATGGCAAGGGTTCAACGAGGGTATCAAGGGCAAGATAGCGGAAGATCACCGCGAGCGGGCCGGACGGGGACAGCCCACCTACATAGTGCAAACCCGGGTCGCACCACCATCCGTCGCGACAGAAGCGGCGCAGGAGCGGGGCCAGCTCGTCATCCTGTTCCACGAGAGCTACACGCTGACCGTGCCGTGCAAGTGCCAACGCCGTGCACATGCCGCTGGCTCCGGACCCTATTACCACCGTGTCATACGTCATAGTTCGTTGCCCGCCGAGTCCATGCGAATGAGGATGCAGGAGTTCGTACCGCCGAACCCCGCCGAGTTGCAAAGTGTGTGACGCGGCGCACGGTCGATCGTCTCCGCTGCGATACGGACCTTAGCCGCCTCGTCCTCCTGGCGTGTGAAGTTGATGTTGGGCGCTATGAACCGCGCTTGCCCCATTATTGCCGTATACACGACCTGCGCCGCCCCGGCCATCCACATCTCGTGTCCGGTCATCGACTTGACCGACGAGACCCACGGTCCCGGCCTGCCGAACACCGAGGCGATCGCCCGCGCCTCCGCGGCGTCGCCGAGCGGTGTGGACGTCCCGTGCGCACAAACGTAGTCGACGTCGTCCGCCCTGACACCTCCACGCCCGAGGCAATCCTCCATGCAACGCCGCAGCCCTTCCCCGGTGGGAACGGCTAAGTCACGCCCGTCGGCGGAGAAGCTGTAGCTAAGCACATGCCCGAGTACCACGACTCCGCGTGCGCGGGCCGAGTCCGCACGCTCCAGCGCCACAACGGCAGCGCCACCGCTGGGAACCAACCCATCACGCGCCGCGTCAAAGGGGCGCGAAGCCTCCTCGGGAGACTCCTCACGCACCGAGAAGGCGTTCGTCGCATCGAAACTGGCAACTGACTCCCAGTTGATCTCCTGTACTCCGCCACAGAGCATGCGGTCCTGACGCCCGCAGGCGATCAAGTCGGCAGCCTGTCCCACCGCATGCCCGCCGCTGGCGCACGCGCCGCTAACAGTCCAGCAGGCGCCCAGATTACCCAGGATCGCGTTTAGGTTCATAGTCACCGTGGAATTCAGTGATTGAAATACCTGACTGGCACCAAGCGAGAAGGTGCTCTGCTCCTGTTTGACGGTCTCTATTTGCCTGGCGTTAGCTGCGGTACTGGTGTCGTTGCCGAGTATAAGACCGGTCGCCGGGCTTCGCACATCTCCATCGCTCCACCCCGCCATTTCGATCGCCTGGAGCGCTGCTCCATAGGCCTGTAGGCCGAAGTCGGTAGTAGTCCGTCGCAGCTTGCGGTCCAAAGGCGGCGGAGTGAAATCACTGATGCAGCCGGTAAGTACCCCCCGGAATCCGAGCTCCTTGCGTTTGGCATCGACGCGCACTCCGGATCGCCCCAAGCGCAGCGACTCCGTCACTTTGCGCACGCCTGTCCCCAAGCACGAGACGATGCCTATCCCGGTGATAGCTACCTCGTGCATGAACCAGCCCCTGCCCACGCCTTCGAGCGTACGACGCGGCTTACTGAAGCTCAGGGTTAAGTCGTAAGGGGTGCGGCACGGACGTTCGATCCGGGTGTTTTGCCTCCGCAACTCTCGGCCCACGAGCGCTGGCGAGCGAGTCGCTAGAAATCGTCCTCATCGAACGGAGGGCGGATGGTACGACCGTTGTCATCAAAGTGGACGTACTTGGTCCTGAACCGATTGTCCCAGTATAGCCACTGGTTGGCATCAAGTGACGGAGTGCGGTGTTCAGGTGGATATCCCCTGCACGTCAAGACCGCCTTCTTGCCCATGCCGACGATCAGCTTCCCCTTCTTAATCGCGTCAATCTCCTTCTCAGAAAACCCCTTCGTGAGCTCCTCGAAGGATTCATTGGTCACCATACGTCGCATGAACTCCTCAGGGGTCAGGCCGGGGTGGAACTTCTTCCGGAAATGTATTACGTACCGACCTTGTCCTTGGGACGTGGTGAACGATATAAGCGGCTTGCCACGCCTGCTGCCGAGTTCTATGGACGCCAGCTCCGTCCCAGCTGGGATCATGACGCCGCGTCTGTAGTTGACGCACGAGATGTTCTCCGGCTTCTCATACCATAGATTGTAGGCTGTGTAGATCTTAGCTCCGCCTGCGGGCTTAGCCTGTGCCTCCGGCTGTGATTGTTCCTGCCCGGGGGATCGAGCCGACGACATCAAGACAACCAACAGCAACGTGGTAGGTATACGGCTTACCATAATGCGAGCCCTCCACACGTCACAAGATAACCCACGCCGAATCATGACATCGACAACAGGCGCCGACGCCAGTTTCAGCTACCAGCGCACGGGTGTCAAGCTGCAGGGAGCGTTGAGCGCGCATGGCCGCCGCAGAATCGCAAACGGATGATCAATCGCTCAACCCGCTCGCCGGCGCGAGCGAGGGAGTCTTTACTTAGCGAATCACCCAAGCCGTGCTCCGCTTCGGCGAACAGCTCTGACGGACTGAGCAACAACCGCACAGAGAGCTGGCCCGGCCACTCGTAAAGCTCTCCGCGAAACCGCGGGCGCTGCACGGTCCGTTGCAGTTCAGGCACACTTCATGTTGCGGTGACCGCTGTCGGTCGTCCGTATCTGGACGGGCAACGAGCAGAGGGCGCCCGACCGGTAACGGAGTCCGCTCCGGCACTCGGGCAGGGCGACCGGACGGGTCTCTGAGTCGGCAGGCGACACACCTGGTGCCGGGAGGCTTGCCCAGTTTTCCGGACCTCAACTTGTCTGCGCGCTCTCGTGTCCGGTCGCGGCTCTTCGGTGCGCCGTTGGACCTTAATCGGGTTCATCATACCTTGCGCCCCGTTGAAGCAGGTGACCATTGTTGCTAAAGTATTGTAGAAAGTCGCTCTACGGGGGGTGCGCAGGCTAGGAGGCCCGGGAGGAGCACCTGCATAGAGACAGACCACGATATTTGGAGCAGCACGCGCTCGACCAGGCAACGTGCGGTTGATCGCAGCATGATGACAGTGTGCTGTAGCGGGGGAGAGATCCAGCGCGCAGCTGTCCGGCGAGGGGAGAGGTGCGCCATAGGCGACGGCGCCCCCGCCTGCAACTTGAAAGCTGGTGTGAAAGAATCCTATGCGTAGGGGTGTCTTGCGCTTGTCGGATCGCGGCGCAGCGGCGGCGGCCGCTGCCCTTCTACTGTGCAGCGCACTGCTCACGGTAGCAGTTCCGGTGTGGGCGGACCCGAGCGGCGCGTCGGCTTTCCCCATGTCGGGACCCGGCCCCTCAACCGGCGTCTTCTGTTCAAGTGACGCCGACTGTGATGATGCCCTACCGTGCACCTCGGATGCTTGCGTCGACCACTCTTGTGTCCATGTGCCTATTGTGGACTGCGTACCGTGTGATCCGGTTGCCTGTCCGTTCCCTCAGGGCATATCGGCCCACGAGTCGTGGGGGCCGGCGACCGCGATTGTCGCTGAGCGATTCCCGTGGACCGCCGGCGCCGTGCGACTTATCGTTCCAATCGGTGACGAAGGCCCCTGCAACGGCAACTTCCCGGACGGATGCGACGTGGAAGGCGACGACGGTGAGTCCATCACCAATGCCATCGCGATAGCAAAGCGACATGATGTGATTGTCTCCCCCATCGCCGGGACGAATTCCAACAGTTGCGTGATCTCGCTTACTGCCCAGCTCGCTGCGGAGACGGGGGGGGTGACGTATATGCTGCAGAACGCGCTCACGGAACTCAGCGGCGCTATTGATAATGCTTTGAATGATGCGTGCCCCGCGTGCAAGCTCGTCGATCTCGTTGTCGTAATGGACACGTCCGGGTCGATGGGCGATGAGGCAGTAGCCTTATGTTCGAACACGGCGCAGATCATCGCTGGCCTGCGCGACGCGGGTGTTACCGTGAACATGACACTGCTGGGCATAACGGAGAACCCCGGCGGCCTCTTCTCCTGCATCAGCGACAACGTGCTTGAGCGACTGGGAGGAGAAGTTACCAGCGCCTGCGATGATCTGAACCCGTGCACGGGGAATGACAGTTGCACGGGGCACGTATGCGCGGGCGCTGAACTCCGCGACTGCATCAAGTGCGACTGGGACGTGGAATGCGGCGATGCCGACCAGTGCACGGATGATTTCTGCGGTGACCAGGGCGTGTGCACCTCCGTTCCCAACTTCGACGACACGGTCTACTGCTGTAACCCGGCCACGCGGGAACTTACGCAGCTCGACGACGGCGACCCCTGCACCGACGACATATGTGATCCCGCGACGGGCAGCGTTGGTCACCCACCGGCGGCCGTCGGCACATCCTGCGACGACAAGGAAGTGTGCACAGCCAACGATACCTGCGACGGGAGCGGCGCGTGCCTGGGAACGGACCTTACGCTGATCCCTTGCACTTCGGACGCGGATTGCTTCGAGTCTGTCTGTGATGAAACGACTGGACTATGTGAATGCCTCGACCAGCCTACGCTGTGCCTCACCGCGGATCGGAGCGACTGCTATGCGGAAGGCGACATCGTACAGATCAACGTCGAGCTTGGATACGGTCTACATGTGATTTCCGGTGGGCAGTTCTCGGTTTCGTATGACCCATCGGTGCTCAAGTACGTCTCCTTGGCCCCGGGCAGCACGGTCACCGTCGAGGATCCGTTCGTCGAGTCTCCTTTCGGTATAGAAATCCATCGCATCGTGGACGAGGTTGCAGGGACGATCTTTTATGCCGTCGGGGTCGATTTCCGTGCCAAGCTGCAAGGCACTCGGGGGCCCACGGTAATGGCAGTGATGCGCTTCCGCGCGCTCACCCCCTGCAGCAGTAGTGACGTCTGTTTCTTCGATGACCCGCCGCGGACCACACTGTTAACCGACGACAAGGGGTCGCGGGTTTTTCACGTACCCTGTTGTGCCGATGGCGTCTCGGTCAGCGGGCCGCCACTCGAGCTCAACGCCCCGGAGAGCCTCGTAGTCGACGCCGACGCGGGCACGCTCTCCAGCGACGTCACGTGGGATCCGGTGACTTCGTCTGGCGGATGCAACGATCAGGTTGAGCTTACCTGCACCGCGACGCATAGCGATGACATCTCGATCGACCATCTTATCGCCCACGGTGGGCGGTTCGCCGCGGGCGAGTCACGGTTTGAGTGTGTAGCGAATGACCTTAACTGCGCCGGCGCAGCTGCAGCATCTTGGACAGTCACGGTGCGCGAGGTGAACCAGGTGGATCTAGACGTTCAACTGGCGCCTACCGTGTCCACCGGTCCGCTCGAGCGCTGCATTGAGTTTGAGTTCTTCAGGAACTGCCTTGAGGAATCAGTCGCGGCAAGCAGACAGGTGAGCTTCGGTCGCCCCTTCAACCTACCTGGCCACACGCGTCACGTGGGGATCAGCCTGCCGGCAGGCCAGTACGGCTGTGTGACCGCGTGGGACCCTGTACACACGCTCCGATCCGCCGCCGGCTTGGAGATATCGGGCTCGTCGTTCGTGGCCGGTTTTGGGGATGACCCGCTGTTCGGAGGCAACTGGCTGATTGGGGGCAACCTCGACGGCAGCAGGGCCATCGACGTGATCGACATAGGGATCTGGTACGTTCAGAACGGTACCGTTGTTGATCCTAACACGACTTGTGACTTCGCTGCCTTGCATGCTGATATTAACGGCGATGGCATCGTCGATGCCCTAGATAGGGTGTTCATCGATCAGAACTGGCTTACAGCCGAAACCGACACCTGCTGTGCCGACACCTCCGATCCCGCTCAGGTTACACCAGTCACCGAGATCTCCATTAGAGATCTGAAGCGGATGGGCCTGGGAGATTTGAGCGATGCGGATATCAATCGCGACGGGCTGCTGAACCTCGCGGATGTTGCCCTCATCCGCCAGGGACTTCAACCGACGCCCCCGAAGGGGGTTCGTCTGCGGGACGCACAGTAGCCTGGCTCTGCCGCTTGACCGTCTTACCCCAACGCAACGCAAAGTCGATTCGTCCGGACGTCGCTCCCCCTGTCACGCGGTGCTCTGCACACCACACCCCCGCTGCCGCGCGCATGCGTACCCTCCCACGCAGTCCGGTACATCCCGAATGCCGCGGAGTTGATCCCGCGTGTGGGGCTGGTACAGTCTTATGCCGTCCAAGGGGGTGTCAGGACGCCTGGTGGGTCCCGCGGCCTTCAAAGCCGTTGAGGCGTCGTTCACGCGGCGCCTGGTGGGTTCGATTCCCATCCACTCCCGTTCAGCTTGGGTGCCCACCCTTGGTGCCGATACACGCGCTTATGTTAACTACATCATGTCCGTGTGCGGGGGACTAGCGACGCAAGGCCGAGGGCCTCGAGTCCGATATAACGATGTTCGGGGGCGTGAGAGTGTCTCGTGAGTCCGGCGTGGCAGTGCTGGTCGAAAGGTCGCTTTAGCATTGCGGGGCCAAAGACATGAGTCGATGTGTCGTAGCCTGAGGCCGGCTGTCAGTGCGCCGGGCTGCCGTCGCCAAGAGCTACCCGCCGGGTCATCCACCGGAGCTGCTCCCCAGCGCGCAGACCTTCGGGTTGTTCTTGCGCGGTGTCTTCGCGCCGCTCACGCGGGCAGCGCCGAGTTTGTAGACACCGCGGTGGATTGGACCGCCCTGGCAAACGCTGCCTGTGAAGCGTCCCTTGGCGGACTATTGGTTGAGAGTGTTCAGCGCACCGGCCGACAGCCCACACAGTCGGTGCTGGGACGCCTACGCCGCCAGGCCGATCAAATCGAGCGCAACAACAGCGGATTGCTGAGACAGCTAGCCCGCATCACGCGTGCGCTGCAAAGCCGGGGCGTCGAGGTCTTATTGCTCAAGGGCGCCGCCCTGAATCTGACTTTGTACGACCGGCCCAACCTGCGCCCGATGTCCGACCTTGATCTTCTTGTACGTCCGGACTCGGCTGAGCGGGCAATTACGATCCTGGAAAGCATGGGGTTTCGTCGCGGGCCTAGCCTGTTGCGCGCGGACTTCTTTCCTCGCTTCCACTACGAGGTTGAATTGTCCAGCGCAGACTATCACCCGACGCGAATTGACCTGCACACACGTCCGTTTCGCCCGCTAAGATGGGCTACGACGATCCCGGATGGAGCGTTCTGGCGTGGTGCGCGCCCGGTCGACGAGCGTGACGCGGCAGCTTCTGTCCCTGCGGGTGAGGAGATGCTGGTTCACCTTGCGACTCATTCCGCCTGCCACGGCCACCGACGACTTCTCTGGCTTTATGACCTTTGCCGGCTGATAGACACGGTGGGCGCTTACT
The DNA here is from genome assembly GCA_046757145.1 of Phycisphaerae bacterium. Taxonomy (GTDB): domain Bacteria; phylum Planctomycetota; class Phycisphaerae; order UBA1845; family UBA1845. Next base: position 24,946 of record JBHHXS010000001.1, read on the forward strand.
TGGATTGGGAGAGGGTTGTGCACATCTGCTGGCTTCTGGAGCTTGTGTTGCCGGTTCGCGAGGCGCTGCACAAAGTCGAGACGCTCTGGGGGCCGATCATCCCTAGCTACATCCGTGATGATCTAAACGCAGGGCGTACGACCTGGCGAGACAGACTCTGCCTCGCGCAGGCACCGCACGATGCCACGCACCCCGTGAGGCACGTCGCGGTGAATCTGTTGTGCATGCGGGGCGTGCGTTTCCGTATGCAGTATCTGCTTCGTGTGCTGTTGCCCGATAGGGGGCATTTGGGGCAGGGTTACGGTCGTCGCCATTGCGCCTGGGTGTTTGTAGCCCACCTACGTCGGTCGTTACGGCTGCTACTGGGCCCGGTTTTCCGCCGGATGGGCGTTCTCTCCCCGCGCTAGCGCCCGTGTCTGACGGGCGTGCGACGCGGGCTGTCCAGCTCCGTAGAACGGATAAGGACGGCATTCTACTGCATGGCTTCGGCGAAGATCTTCTGCGCGGCAGCCACTCCGGCGCCGTACTGAAGTGCATAGCCCTGCCCAGCGAGTGTTGCTTCTAACGCAGCGATAGCTCCGAGCGTCTCGAAAGCATCGACATAGCCCATGTGCGAGAAGCGTATGATCTTGCCCTTGAGGTGTCCCTGTCCCCCGGCAATCTGAAAGCCATGTTTGTCCAGCATGGTCTTACGAAGGGTTGCTTCGTTGACACCTTCGGGTACTAGCAGCGCGGTCACGGAGTCCACCGGGTCCGCTGCAAAGAGTTCAAGCGCCAGTGCCGCCGCCGCTGCCCGCATCCCCCTGGCCAGCACCGCGGTTTCAGCCCATATCGCCTCCAGTGTCCGTTCCTTTATGCTACGCAGCACGTGCAGCGCACCGCGGACGAGTGCGACATTGGGGGTGTAGGGCGCGTCGAAAGTTTCCAGCGACTTTCGGTAGGCTTTCAGGTCATTGTAGAGCGTTGGGGTCTTTCCGGAGTCGATGCGCTCCCATGCGCGATCGGATATCGCTGCGAACCCGAGACCGGGCGGGAGCATCAAGGCTTTCTGGGACCCCGTGACGTAGGCGTCGACTCCCCATTCATCCATCTTGACGGGAAGCGCCCCGACGGAGGTAATCCCGTCGACTATCAGAATCGCCCCGCGTTGTTGCGTCGCCTTGGCTATGCCCTCCACGTCGGTCAGGGCGGCGGTCGACGTCTCGCTGTGCACGACGATAACGGTGTCGATCTTGGGATCGGCGTCCATCGCTTCGATGATATCGCTTTCTTTGGCTCCGCGTCCCCATTCCAGATCCAGGGGCGTATGGTCGATGCCGAACGTCGCACATACCTGTGCCCAGCGTTCGGCGAACTTGCCGTTGCGTATCACCAGAGCCTTGTGCCCCGGCGGACAGCACCCGACGATGGCCGCCTCAGCAGCCGAGGTCCCGCTTCCCGTGAAGGTCAGGCACGTCCCCTTCGTCTGGAAAAGATACTGCAACAAATCGTGCACTTCCTTGGCCATGTCCCGATACCAAGACGTGCGATGATGCCTGATCGGCCTTGCCATCTCCAGGAGCACTTCCTCTGGGACCATGGTCGGACCCGGCGTAAACAATCTAAGTTTTTTCATGGCAGGTTACCTCAACGAGACGAACATGCAGCACGGAACTCGACCGACACACACAGGCCGGATTACGCACGGTGATTCAGACATCACGGAGTTGATGCCCAAGTTTCTGCCTTTTTGTGGCAAGGTACTTGCGGTTGTGCTCATTCGGTTGGATCTGAAGCAGCAACTGCTCGACCACCTTGATGCCGTATACCTCAAGCCTGTTCACCTTCTTGGGATTGTTTGTCAGGATGCGCAGCTTCCGCAAGCCCAGATCGCGTATGATCTGCGCGCCGATTCCGTAGTCACGCCGATCAACGGGCAGGCCCAGTCTCTCGTTGGCTTCAACCGTGTCCAGACCCTCATCCTGGAGTCTGTAGGCCTTTAGCTTGTTGTGCAGACCGATGCCCCGCCCTTCCTCCCGAAGGTAGACGATGGCACCGGAGCCTGCGGCTTGTATCGTCTGCATGGCGGCGTCGAGCTGCTCACCGCAATCGCAGCGTGCGGAGTGGAACACATGGCCCGTCATACATTCTGATTCGACGCGAACGAGCACCGGCTCGTCATGTATTATCGGGGAACCTTGTGCGTCCAATTCACCTATCCCGCCGCAACATAGTGCCAGGTGCGGCTCAGGATCTATCGGCGAGTGATACTCCAGCAGCTTGAATTCGCCGAACCTCGTGGGCAGCCTGGTGGTGACGCCACGCGTCACGAAGACCTCCCGCTGCATCCGGTAGTCTATGATATCGGCGACCGTGTACATTCTTATGTTGTGTTGCCGGCCAATCCGCACCAGGTCAGGCGTGCGAGCCATCGACCCGTCCTCGTTCATGATCTCAATGATTGCTGCCATTGGCCGCAGACGTGCCAGGCGGCACAGATCCACCGATCCTTCAGTCTGGCCCGCCCGGACGAGGACGCCTCCGTCGCGCGCCATCAGCGGGTTGATGTGCCCCGGACGGATCAGATCCGTGGGACGCGTGTCCGGAGCGCAGGCGACCTCAATCGTCTTCGCCCTGTCGTGGGCTGAGACCCCCGTAGTGACACCGAAGCGGCTGTGGGCGTCAACGGAAACGGTGAACGCGGTGCCGAAACGCGTCGTGTTCACCGACGCCTGCAGATGGAGATTCAGCTCCTCGCAGCGCCGGCGGGTCATGGGCATGCACAGTACGCCGCGCCCGACCTTTAGCATGAAATTGATCGCTTCCGGAGTGACCTTCTGAGCGGCAATGACAAGGTCCCCCTCGTTCTCGCGACTCTCGTCATCGAGCAGGATAATGAACTTGCCGGCGCGCAGGTCGTCGAACGCCTGCTCGATCGGCGAAAAGGGTGAGTCAGCCATCGTCTGTGCTCCTCTGATACATCGCGTGATAGTCTGCCGCGAACCGATTGCCCACGCGCAGGTAGTCTACGGTAGCTATGATCGCCAGCCCACTGGCCAGCCACCATGCCGGCCTCAGCCCGTGTGCGAAACTCACTGGCAAGTCGGGTGCCAGCAGCACGAACGCTATCATCGCCAATTGTACCAGTGTACACAGTTTGCCGCAAAGTCGCGGCTTGATGAAGAACTGTCCCGTCGTGGCGTACACCAACCCGAAGCCGATCACCGTCAGCACATCCTTGCCGACCGCGATCACCGCAACCCACACGGGCAGCCTCGTCCCCGTGTCGCCAGGCGAACCACCCGCCAGCACTATCACCGCGCACACTATAAGCAGCTTGTCAGCCACCGGGTCGAGGAATCGCCCGAGCGGGGTCTCCTGTTTCAGAATGCGGGCTAAGATGCCATCCAGGGCGTCACTCAGGGCCAGCACCGAGAACAGGAACAGCGCCGCGTGACGCAAGACAGGCACGTTGCTGTCAAGGTAGAGCAGGCAGATCACGAACGGGCCGACGAGCGCGATTCGGGCGATAGTGATTCTGTTAGGCCAGTTGAGCCACATGCGGTAGTTACGATCAACACCCGGCTACACACCATGTTATACACGATACGGAACGGTCTATCGCGACGATCCAGCCTCCAACCCCGGGCACGGTGCCGTGGAGCCGACGTGCTGCCTCCGCGCCGGTAAGTCCACAGCAGACGCGGTTATCACCGTCTAGGGCGTCACCGCCTTTAGGGGCGACAGTGTACTCATGGCGGTGGGGTGTTCCTGCGACGCATCGGCGAAGCGTACCACTGCCTCATAGCTCGTAGGAGTCTCAAGAATGCTGTACGTGCCGTCGTGGCGGGCGATCACCAATGCGGGTAGTCGCAGGGCGCCGAATTCGGAGATGTGCACGTCAGCCCACGGTATTGGCGTCACCACGCGGCAGTGCACCATATCCCCAAGGCGCTGGTACACCTCACGCCTCGAGAGCAGCTTCTCCAATCTCCACCAGTCGCCTGTGAGCCGCCTGTGAAACACAAACAGTATCGGCCGTTGAGTGGGTTCCGCCGCACGGCGAGCTGGCTCGGGGGTGCGGTACCAGCGGTAATCTGCGCGACGCGGGATGTGCCGGTTGACCATCACCGCCCGCCCAGGTGCCTTAGCGCCGAGGAGGAAACTGTAGACCGTTTCCGTCGACATGAGCCCACTATGAGAATGGCAAGTGCCGTCGGTGTGTACAAGGATAAGCGCCGGGGCACGCTCGACGCCGAATTGAGCAACGTAGCGCCGGTCCGGCTCGTATGATTTGAACAATCTGCACAGCACGTAGCCCCGGATGCGGCTCTTGATTATCGGTGTTCTCAGGACTTCCTCCAGCGGGTCCGTATTGCCCGGGCGCGGGTCCTGGTACCAGATGAGCATATCGCGGCCGGTTTCGCGGACACGGGATTCCGCTGTGTCGTAGTCGGCAAGCCAGCCAACGTGCAACCGCAAACGAACGGGTCCGCACCCGGCAGAAAAAGCGGAAAACGCTGCGGCAGCGAACGCCAGGGCGTGCCCGAACCGGCCCTGCCTACCGCCCACGAAAACCAGTGACATACGCTCTCAGCTCCCGTTGTTCGGCGATGCGCCTTGGGTTCGTAAGCGACACGCATCCAGCCGATCCTCCCCCGGCGGCGTACTCCCAGGACGGCCGCGGGAAGTCTACAGCGCGCGGACAAGGCCGGCAACGGATGGCGACAGCGGACATTGGAGAGGCGTCGGCACGCGGCACCCTATGGGGTACACCCGGTTCAGAGTATAAACCTGTCTCATGGGGCCGGTGCGCCGGTGCAGGCCCGGGTGGGCAACTCCTTATAAACCCGGTCGGGAGCAGTTCTCGGGACGGCGTTGTCTGCAAGCTCGGTCGCCAGCCGGCTGAAGTCTTTTTGACGCCGTCGGAAGGCCTCGACCACGTCAGGGTGGAAGTGTACACCCTTAGATGAGCAGATAATCTCAAGCGCCTGGGTGTGGGGCATCGCATCCTTGTAGGAACGCCTCGTTGTAAGGGCGTCGTAGACGTCTGCTACTGCCGCGATACGAGCGGAGAGCGGGATGTCATCGCCGCAAAGTCCGCGCGGGTAACCCGTGCCATCGTACCATTCGTGATGCGCGTGGGCGATCTCCTCGGCCATCTTCAAGAAACCTGCGCCCGGTACTCGCTCGTTCACCGAGCGGATGGTGGTCGCGCCGATCGCCGCATGTGCCCTCATGACCACTATCTCCTCATCACTCAGCGGCCCGGGCTTGAAGAGAATGCTGTCCGGGACAGCTACCTTCCCGATATCGTGCAGGGGGGCAGCACGCTGAATGTCGCTGATGAACTGATCGGTGATCACCTCGCGATACTGCTCTACCGAGCGCAGTTCTTCCGCGATTATGCGACAGAAGTGGGCAACGCGGTCCACGTGCCTGCCGGTGTCCGAATCACGGTACTCCGCGAGGGTGGCAAGGGCGATGACAATCGAGTCGCGGGCGTCGTCGCGCGAACGGCGCGTGAGTCGCTCATGTATTGCGGCTGCTGCGATATTGCAGACAAGGTCGATACACTCGATTTCGAACGGCCCAAACGGCTTGCGACCCAGCCGATCGGATACGTTAAGGACCCCAACAGTGTATTCAGATCCCGTAAGAGCCTTGGAGATCAACGGCGCGCTGACGAAGAAGTCGGAGTCGTAACGTTGATCGCGCAGCTCCAGGTCCGTCTCCTTGTTACCCACAACCGGTTCGCCGGATTGGAACACGCGTCCGCAGATACCGGCACCTACCGGCACGCGAATCTCGGTCTCCCTGCTCCGCTCGATTCCGATGGAGTGCGCGAGCAACAGATGTCGCCTTTGCGGATCAGGCAGCATTACCGAAACGCGCCGGCTGCACGAGAGCTGAGCGGTCACCAGCACCGTCTTCTCCAGGACGTCGTCAAGGTTCTCAAGGGAAACGAGATCGCGTGAGAAGTCCAACAGCAGGTTCATTGCCAGACTCTGTTCCCCGCGCATCTCGTGGTCGCTGCTGAGCTCCTTGCGGAGCCCGCGCCCGCGAACGGCGCTGCGCACGCGCGCCGGTAACTCCCGCGCGAGCACCTCCTGCGAGACACATTCATCCGCACCCGCCGCGAAAGCGAAGCCCGTCTTCGTCGAACCACCTTCTTCGGTGATTACCAGCACGATGCTGTCGCCGGCACCGGGGTGCTTTTTGAATGCGCGCACGCGCTCGGCCAGCTCACCCCCGGATTTCCCTGACGCCGTGACAATCATCGAGGGGGAGGCCTGCCCGATGCTTTCAAGGGCGCTACGCTGATCGGGAGCTTCCCTGACCGCGTAACCTTCTTGCTCCAACAGCTTCCTGCAGGCCTTACGCAACTGTACATCGCTGGCAACCACCAGCGCGTACAGCGTGTCCTCAGGGCCGGCACACGCGGGTAAGGACGGAGGCTCAGCACTGAGATCGTCGTGGGCATCTTCGTCGGGTGCCGTTTCGCGCTCGCAGCGGGAGGCCAGCCGGACTATGTTTCTTCCATCGCGCTTGGCCGTGTAGAGCGCGCGGTCTGCAACGGCGAGTAGATCATCGGGGCTCAGCATCGCCGGCCTACGCTCAGCTACACCCAGACTGATCGTTACACTCAGCTGATGCGCGCCGGTGTCGATCTTGTTCTCTTCCACAGACCTGCAGAGGCGTTCAGCGGCAATGGCGGCCTCGCTCTCGGTCGTCCTCGGGCATATCACGAGGAACTCCTCTCCCCCTATGCGGCAGACCTGCTCTTCGGTCCGCGCCTTACGCCGCAGCACGCCAGCTGTCTCCTTCAGAACAAGGTCGCCGACAGCGTGTCCGTACGTATCGTTGATGCCTTTGAAGTGATCGATATCCAGCATGATGCATGCCAGTGCATCACTGTGTCGGCTCGCCGACATCCAGTGTTCCGCAAGCCGCTGCATCGACGCCCGTCGATTCGTCAGGCCGGTCAGCTCGTCTGTCGTGGCCATATGACGCAGCTTCTCGTTGGCATCGTGCAACTTGCTGTGCGCAAGTGCCATCTCGGCGTTGAAGCGGTGCACTTCGCGGTTGCGCCGGTCCAGGTCGGCGCGTAGCTGAATCACACGGCTCCCCGCCCGCACCCGGGCGAGCAGTTCCTTGCGACGGAAAGGCTTGGATATGCAGTCATCAGCCCCGGCGTCGAGGGCCTCTACGATCCGATCCTCGTCGGAATGCGCGGTTACTACTATGATGTAAACGAATGCAATTCCTTCGTGGGAGTGAATCCTGCGGCAGAGCTCGAGCCCGTCGACCTTCGGCATCATCCAGTCGGTGATGACCATCGGCGGACCTTCAGAGAGCAGAATCTGCATCGCCTCGGCGCCGTTGGTGGCGGTAAGAACCTGGTGCCCACCGCTTGTCAAATGCGACTCGAGCAAGCGCAGAGCCTCCGGGTCGTCATCGATGAGCAGGATACGATGCGGCTCACCGTCGGTCATAGTGACGGCCTCCGTAGCCCATGATTCTGTCGACTGTTTGTCGATTCAAAGTACTTTACCCGTGAGTGGTCCACCCCTGCGTCGGACTAAGCAACCGTGCGCGGCTACGCTCCATCTCTGCGAGAAGGGAGCGCAGGCGACCTGTGCATGAGCCCCGCCCCTGCGCTTGGGGCTCGGATCCGGGGCGCAGGGTTTATGAAGCACTGTGAAAGGCTGCCGCCTCATCCGGAAAGACTCCCCCGACCGCATCAAGCTGGCGCTGTCGAGCCGCGCATACTGCTTCCACACCGTGCGGTGCCGTCGAAGCACTGAGCTCGGCAGCTCGGACAGCGTACGGCACAACGGTCCCGCGTGATGTACATCGTCCCGCAGGATTGTCCGGCTGAGCTAATCCATTCCCTGCGTGGCGGGGCGTGCCGCTCGTCGTCCGATACTCTCTGCGTCCGGCGAATGGCGGCAGCGACGTGACCCCATTACGCCCCATTCCAACGGGTGCATCCTATTTTGGGCGGCACCCTTGAATAATCCGCACCTTGCTGTACGGACTCGGGCACCGGCAGGCGGCATCGCCTCTGTTTTCGTCGAGAGAAATGTGAGGCTGTCCCCGGTGCTGCACGTGCCAAGAGGCCGGAGATTGCACCCCCGAGATTCGCCGTGCTTTCGCGAGTCCGTCCCATTCCAACCTGGCTAAGGGTCTATAATCGACGCACGCTCGGATTCATGGTATCAGTGTCCTACAACCCAAGCGGAGCGTGAGCGCATCGGGCGCCCCGCTAAGCGGGCCAGGGTATAAGGACGGTTATGCTCCAAAGGTGACGATGGGCTCGCCGCAGCCGACCGGTGTCGAAGAGCCTGTTCTGAAGAGGCTCTGGGATAAGTCGTTAACGGAGAGTACGGATGGCAGTAGAACTGGCTGATTTGAGTCAGGTTGTTGAACCTATGCGTGCGCCCTTGAAGGAGTATGCCGGACTGGCGGCGGATCTAGCGGGGGCGTCGGGTAAGGCGTTGACCCTGTTCGGCGCGATTACAACTGATGGATTCGACCGTGCTCGCCATACCGCCCGCAGCGTCCTCGTTGTGACGCGGGTCGACCTGGGCATGTTGCGACGCCTGGCGGAGCACGGGGTCAAGCTCGGGAAGGCTCGAATAGCTGCCCCGCTTGTAATGACGCCAGAGTACATCGCCAATTCCCTCGACACTTTCCCCTTGGAGTTCATCGAGATTAAACAACAGCACATTACCGTTTTCGGAGAAGATTGCTTCGACAGCATCTCGCTCGAGGACGCGCACGTGCGCCTGCAGTGCGAGCGCGAGCTGAAGGTCATCCAGATGGGGCTAAGGCAGGGGCTGCTGGCCGCCGCAGGCCGATATAAACTCCTCGGCACACTTGAGCAGGATGCGGGCGAACGCCTGCTGCGGACCCTGCGCGGGATGCTATGGCTGAAAGGCAAACGCGACGCCAGGCCCGCCCAAGAGGTCATCCGCGAGATCGAAGAAGTCGCCGGGCGTAAACTCGCAGGGATTCGCTCCGCCCTCGCTCCCGGGGCCGAGCAGGGCTGGTCCGGATTCGAGCGTCTTTACGGCGACGTGGAAGCCTTGGAGAAGATCGCCGATGCGTGGTGATGCACTAATCGCAGGAGCATTCATGCTGCTTTCGGCGCTGCCGTCGGCGAAGCTGTACGGGCAGGTGACGATCCCAGACCCCGGCACGTTCGTCGTCGACCGCGCAGGCGTCATCGATTCCAATACCGAACGCAGGATCGAGGGCTGGCTCCGGGAGCTCGAGCAGAAGACGACAGCTCAGGTCAAGATTCTGACGGTCCCGAGCACGGAAGGGGAGGACTTTTTCGGATTCGTGCAGAGACACGTCGAGCTCTGGAAGCTGGGACGCAAAGAGAAGGACAACGGGGCGCTGATAGCCTTCGTACCTAAAACTGCGGAACAACGCGGCAGAGTGCGCATACAGACCGGGTACGGCTTGGAAGCCACCATGCCCGATTCGTGGTGTGGGTCGCTCTCACGCGAGATCGCCGAATCCTATTTCAAGAAGGGCAAGACTGCCGAGGATCTGCTGGCTGCGGCCGTCGCCGTCACCAATAGAATCGCCGACGCCGCGAAGGTAACCGTGACGGGCGTCCCTAGTTACCGATACAGCCGTCATGCGACGCCTTTCGGCCGTCGCACACGGCTCCGCCCGGGGGGCGCCCTATGCGGGGGGATCTTCCCGATCATCGTCCTTCTGCTGATTCTATCGTCAGGAAGACGGCGAGGCCGATATCGCTCCGCGTGGGGCGGCGGTGGACTCTGGCAGGGGATGCTCTTGGGTAGCCTGCTGTCGCGCTCGCTCGGGGGTGGACACGGCTCGACGTGGGGCGGAGGGTTCGGCGGCGGATTCGGTGGAGGGTTCGGCGGAGGGTTCGGCGGAGGATCGTTCGGTGGAGGCGGGGGCTTCGGCGGAGGAGGTGGCGGTGCAAGTTGGTAACAGCTGCCCATCATGCAAAACGGTAACAACGCGGAGAGCAAGTTTCTGCCCCAACTGCGGGGCGGCGCTGGCTTCACTTAAGAGCGAAAGACGAGGTGGATCTATGAATCTCGGAAGAGTGCTTGTGCTCCTGCTCCTGGCTCTCGTGGGGGGCCTTGTTGTGGTGGGAGGATGCGTCTACAGCGGCTATAACAAGGCGGTATCACTTGACGAGGAGGTCAAGCAAGCGTGGGCCCAGGTCGAAAGTCAGCTTCAAAGGCGTTACGAGCTCATTCCCAACGTGGTCGAAACGGTTAAAGGCCTAGCAGAGCAGGAAAAAGGAATCTTTCTGGGGATCGCC
>JBHHXS010000002.1:0-34209 GCA_046757145.1 Phycisphaerae bacterium
ACGTCCTTGTCGCTGATGTCTCTAGTCGCAGCGCCCAATTGGAGGTTGCTGCTGGCAAGGGTGTCTTGATCCTGCACAGTAACCGTATCAGCTTCCCCAGGCACAGCGGTCACCGTAATGATCTGGCCTGGATAACCATCAATCATGGTCGGGGCATTGGTCAGAGTGTAGTCCCCACCCGTGATGGTGAGCCTCACCCAGGGCACCCAAGTTGGGATTTCATCTGCGGCCGCATCTATTACTGGTTGCTCCGGGCTACCACCCCAAGTGATATTCTCAGTGACAAGGCTGCCGCGCCAGTAGCAATAGATGTTAGGGAAGCCAGCACCATAGGCAGCAAACTTTACGGTGTCGGAGTCAACCTCGCCAATTACCATACAATTATCTGCGTAAACAACAGCATCAGCGTCATCGGCCCCTATGGGATAAGCCGTCACACCGCTACCTCCAGTATTAGTGCCATAGAAAGTGAAGGTGTTGTTGGGAGCAAACACAGGATCTGATGCGGCTGGACTGATCCAGATAGCTTCTGTTTTGGACAATCCTGCACCACCACCATCGTCAGAGTAATTGAATATGTTGCCTTTTATCAATAAGTTCTTGGCATCCACATTAAGATTACGTACACAGTATCTATATCTATAGTCAAAGCGGTTTCCTGTAATGGATACGTTTTCCAAGTCTTCTAAACCTCCGGTTTTTGCAATGTAGATAGCATCAGATTCATTCACAGCAGTAGCTGTGACATCTGTGCTTTGGCTCTTGATAAAGTGGTTGCCGGATACCTGCACCCCAGTAAGCGTGCTGTCTGTTGTCCGTGTGCCATTAGCAGGCAACTTAAGAATATACAGTAATTGGCCCGACCAGCCATCTGTCGGATCAGTAACATACCCGTCATCTGCCGTCTCATTCTCAGTACCATTCTCGTTGATGTCTACATAACCATTGAGAATGTCTGTGTCACCAGCGTATCTCCAGTCATTAAGATCATCATCACCATTCGTCTCGCCCCCGATCCCATCACCATCAATATCGAATACGGCATTTGTCACTGCATACCCGCCCCACGTGCCATTATCATTAGTATCGAACAAGGTGTCCTCGTTTATGTCAACCTTGCCATCTTCAACGTCTCGGTAGTTTCCCTCTGACTGGCCGATGAGTTGGTTGGCGGATACTGTGTAGTTGGTTCCATTCCAAAGAAGAAGTGGCGAATCTCGAAAGACATTACCATTAATGACAGTGTCGAGACATTGTGAAAATTCGTTGCGGGCAAGGTACGCGCGATTGTTTGCAAAGAGAACTCCTCGTGACCAGCCGATAGTCAAACCAGCCCCACAGTTTGTCATTACATTATCTGACCATATCAGGTCATTCACAGTATATGTTGAGTTACCGCCGAGATAACCGCACCACATCAGACCATTGCCAGGCTCACCACAGTTTTCGAAGTAATTGTCGGTCACGGTTCCTTGGTTTATGGCACCATAAAGGGCACCTCCAGAACCGTCGCCCCAAAACGACACAGTATCATGCGCCGCGTTATTGATGTCGTGGAACCAACAACCACTCACATTAACGTCATTCCACTCATTGGTTGTGCCGTTGAAATCCACACCAAAGTATAGGAAGTTCTTGAGTTCAACTCGTTCGAAATGTGTTCTTCGAGCTGTGCCCGTGCTACTCTCCCCAAAACTGATGCCTCCGTAAGCACTGTTTGTGTCAGCTTCACCATGGCTCAGTGTAAGGTCAGTGAAGGTTACATTTTCAGTATCGCCCTTAAGCCAGAAGAGGTATGGCGTTGCTCCGGCAGTAGTCTCCAAAACATCAGTCTCCCCTTGAATATCAGTGGCCCCTATGCCATCACCACGAAACGTAACGTTGGCAATGTTGGTAAGGAGAATGTCACTGGAGATGGTATACGTTCCACGTGGAAAATACACAGTGCCGCCGCCCGCCGCGTCCGCTGCGTCGATTGCGTTCTTGATTGCGGTTGAGTCGTCGCTGGCATCGCTGCCGTCCGCACCGTAAGTCTCAACATTCACAAAGCCACTCACCAGAATACTTGTGCTAGCGTCGCTCCAACTCAAGAGCTGATTCGCGGCTGCTGCATTGTCAACCTTAAAGGCCCCGGTGACATCCAGGTTGCCGGACTCAAGTTCGTCGGTGCTCGTGTTGTAGAGTAATTCCGCATCATCAATTATTTCCCCGCTACCACCCACGAGCGCAACGCGACCGGCCGTCAATCCACTTGCAGTAATAGACGTTACAGACAGTGTCGGATCTATCTGTGCGGAATCAATAACGCCGTCATCGTTCGAATCATATACAGCCTTCGTCATGTCTCCGGCCCCCGCGGTCGTACTCTGTAGGCCGTTCGCCGTGAACTGTGCGATCTGCCCCGGCACGGGTATGCCGTCGATCTGAACGATGTTGTTGTTCGCAATTCCGATTGCGACATCGCTGATATTCTCGCCAGTCAACCGTCCAAGAACCGTCTGTTCGGCAACTGTTAAAGCAGTCGGCGTATCGTCAAGCGTCGCGCGCAACATAGTCTGAGCGTTGTAATCGCTTTCCATCACAGCACCGGCAGAATTCACATTCGCGGCATCAGTGACATCCGCCGCCGCTTCGACGCCAGCGAGTTTCGATTTCTCGGCGTCCGTGTAAGCGTTTGTGTCCAATTCGGCCTCATAGGCGAGTTTGATCTCAGCGCCGTTCTGATCAGCAGTTGCACTGGCTTCAATGCCGGCGAGCTTGGTCTGTTCTGCGGTATTAAACGCTTCGGTATCGACATTGTTCTCGTATGCAGTTTTGATCTGTGCATCGGTCATATCGCTTGTGGCGCCAGCCTCAATACCGTCCAGTTTCGTTCCATCCGTGGCGATGTCTCGCCCGTCTACCGTGCCGGTGACAGCGATATTGCCGGTGATCGTCGTTGCCGTCGCTGCCAAGTTTCCGGCTGCATTAACCGTGAACGAATCTCCTTCGTTGTTGAACGAATCAGCCTCGAACGCTTGGTCAACATCAACTTCGCTCGCGGTCAATTTCAGGACGCTCACGCCGGATGCCTGGAGATGCAACGACATGGCGTTTAACCGTAGATCCTCGTATGTGCTCGCGTCACGGTCGTAAGCAACGATTGCGCCTCTAGAACCGGACCCTTGCGTGTTGTCGTCGTAATCGTAAGAGAATTCGAGCCCGGCGCCTGAAGTCGGCGCAAAGGTCGATGTGGCCGTGCTGCGGAGCGAAAAAGTCCCGGCACCGGGCGAAACCCCAATCCTGCCAGAACCGGCCCCGCCCACGCCTTCGCCCTCCGACGCCACAAGGCGCAAGTCGTTCCATGCCGTCCCAATAACCTGGCTGTCAAGGGACGAGCGCAGTTCCAAATATGCGTTTGGGAATGACGCATCTTGCGCCTCGGCAGAATGAATGCGTAGGCGCCCATCGTCGCTGGTATCCCGATCGAATTTGATGTCTGGCACAGTATTGGCCGTGCCCATGTAAAGACCAACCGAATCGGTTGCCGACCCGGACTTCAACAAAAGTTCAGCCGCAGAGGATATTCGTAATTCGCCAGCGCCAACTCCGATCACGCCGCCTGGGGTAGAACTGTCAAACCGCAAACTGAGTTTATCAGTGGAATCGGCGGGGAAATTCTCAATCGCATCGTTGCCGCGCACATCGATGTAAGCGTCACCATCGTTTTCCCTGTTAAACGTGATTGAGGATGCTGGATCCCCGCCATCACCAACATGAAGGCCGATATGCGGCTGTGTTCCCGCTGCAATTTCAGCATCGGTAGCGCCCGCTTCAATTCGGATATTCGGGTTGCTCGGCGTAGACAACGTAGTGTCGGTCCCCAACACGAGATTGCGGTTTGCACTCCCGTAATCGTAGAACCGCAGAAACCCGAAGAAATCGCCATCAGCAGGATCGTCATCATCCTTAAACCATAGGATCGGATCGGTGTAATCCAGGGTCACATCATCGCCGAACTGACCAGTACCAGCCGCAGTCAGATTGCCGCTGGCAGCAGCCCATGACGAATTGGCTCCGATCTGGAATGTGCCGCTATCGACATCGAATCCGGACACAACCGCATCCGCAGTGATAGCGACGTTGGTATCGCTGGTGACATCGAACTGAGTTGCGTCGAACAAATAGAAGTTCGTCGCAGTGATATTGTTGATCGTGGTTCCGCCTCCAGGACTGCCGGGGCTGATCTGACCAATACCAAACCAGACAGCCGCGGTTACAGCAGTGCCGGCGGCAGCGATAATAAGTGAACTCTTTCTCATGATTGGTATGCGTAGATTGTTCCGTCACCTGCAGTACCGATTTTGACCCAGAAATCTGCTAGATTCAGCGTTTCGTTACGCTTGGCCGTGAATGTCATCCAGTTGCCTGGACTGACCTCAATCCCTGTACCGTTTTGTGTGCGGCGGATGAAAATGTCGCCGCCATTGTTTGTGCCCTCTGATTTCTGACCGAAGAACGTGATCGTACGGAATGTCGTTGCCGCCGTTCCAGGTTGTTCGGCAGTTGGAGTTGCCGCTGGATTCAAGACGCCGATGTTCCACGTGCCGCCAGTAGCATTGGCACCAGCGTCCAGCGCATTCAGAATATCGACGAGTGCACCGTTGATCTTCCAGAGCGACTTGTTGCGCCAGTCATTGTTCTTCGGGGAGGACTTTTCACTCAGAAATGCAGGCTCTGTTATAGGCATATTGCTGCTTCTTTCTTAAAGGTTGTCCCCCACCGGGAAGGAAGGATAAAACCCGGTGGGGGACCGCTTCTCAGCCGATTACGGCTTAGGAGCAGGTTGCGTCGGTGTGGCTAATCGGGCAACGCTTGAAGATGATGAACGCACCCGCAAGCTTGTTCGGCCCCGGCCGGAATGCATGGAAGTACTCCGCGAAATGCCGACCACGTTTCTTCAGCGGATCCAGACACCCGGTATCCGCGCCGATGGCGTCAACGCCAGTCACCCACTGCCATTCTCCGAAGTACCTGGACGGATCCCACTCGACCCCGCCGACCACGTTATCAGGCGCAATCAGCTCTTCGGTCATGACGTTCGGATTGACGATAAACGCACCCTCGTATGGTGCCGTGGTCTTGCTGATCCAGTTGGGATTCAACTTCTGCGCCGTACCATCGGTGACGGTGGCGTCGTTGACCCAGGTGTTCACGCGCGTGTACGTCCCGGCCGCATAACTGAATCGAGGTGGCAGGATGTTGATCGCGTGTCGCATGTTCTTGATGACTCGCGTCGCTCCCATTCGCTTCATAAGTTGCGACGGTTCGGCATCACGAACGTCCAATCTGAACTCGGAGTTGTTCGTTGCGATTCGGCTGGATGCTTCCATGCCGATGTAAAGGACGAAGATCGGCCCTTCAGGACCAAGTTGGACGAAACCGTTACTGTTGGAATCCGTCGCCCGATCATGAATCAACTGAACGGCAATCGTGTCCAGATGCTCTTGTGTCAGCTCGCTTGTCGCTTCCGCAATGCCGGCAATCGTGCCTGTGCCAGCGTCCGTGTATGCAGTGTCCTGCACGAACGTGGACGTACACGCCCAGTGTGGCACCAGAGACCGATACTTGTTGCAGAGACGATTCGCGAGTGTGGCTTCCGAATACTTGGCCAATTCTTCGACGTAACCGCTGAGAAACTCGTCAACGTTGTGATGGAAGTTGAGGTCATCCTTACACAGTGTCGGGCCTCGCAGCGAGAATTTCTCTGGCGAATAGTTCTCGGAGAAGTACCCGAACTCGACGTCGTTCCAAGTCGGATTACAGAGGCCGTAGTTCGACGTATCCGCAAGGGAATTCAACGTGACAGCTTCCCAGGTCGGTTCGTCATCGACTGGCTGAGAGTTACCGAGGGTGAATACCGTTCGGGTCGTTCCTACCCCTTTCTTGAATACTCCACGTGGAATTGCGTTCATCCACATGGACTTGAACGTTGCTAGCCGCCAGAGATCTTCTGACAGACTCTCTGTGGCAGTGTGAAATGCATCAAAGACTGTTGGACATGCCATAACAAACTAAGTGTAAACTGTTTACATTGTCCGAATGACATCAGCGCATCTGCAACCAATAGCAGTGCTATCATCCGGTAGTTTGTCCTTGGCGATTGGACCATACAGCCCGTCCCCTTGGGAGAGGCGAACCCCCAAACCACGATTACGCCATGCTGTAACGAACAGCTCTACGTTGCCATCACCCAAGCATATCTATCGACAGTTGTCAACTGTTTTTCTGGATTCCTACCTCTGGCCAAGCTCGTGCTTGATCCTCTCCACGAAGCCTTTCGGTTCCTGATCTGATTTGCCGCTCGCTTGGGTTGGAGTTGACGGAGATGCGACCGTAAGCTCTTTGATCGTCTTCTCGAGTCGTGTGGTCTTCTCGGTCAACAAGGCGTTTTCCTCCTCGAGACGCGGATGATCAATCGCGAGGATAGTATTGACCATCACCTGTGGCTGCGTGATCTCCCCGAACAATGCGTTCTTGGCGGCTTCGCGATTCGCAATGACTTTCTCATTCCATGCGGCGTCACCGTCACGTTCTCTGAATCCAGCTACTCCCTTCTCAGGATGTGACGCCGCTTCGAGTACACGGTCGAACATGCCTAGTGCATGGCGTTGTGCGCGCGCAGTTTCGGCATCGTGCTTGCTTTTCTCTTCTTGAGCAAGTTTGGCATCATGTTCGCGCATCGCCTCATGTTGCTTCCGCCAGTCCTTTGTGTGGCGAACCCTCTCCTGCTGGAGCTTACGAACTGCTCGAGCCGCATCACGGACCTCCTCAAGTGCGTGCCCGTCGAGCTCCTCGTAAATCTCGCCCAGAAACTTCTTCTTGGCCGCGCCTTCGGGCATCCTCAACACCGCCTCTAGCATTTCAGCTTGATCGCTGGCCGCATCTGTGGCGTCTGAGATCGCGCTCTCCAGTTTTTCGACAAACTCAGCCTGCCAACGCGGATCTGCCTCCAGACTGAGCCTTTTTATTGTATCGTCTCCCTTCTGGATTGCAGCCTTGAGTTTGTCCACTTCCTCGGGATCATACCCGGACAGACGTTCCTTGAGCTGGTCGATCTCGCCTCTCGCCTCCGTGTACTCACGCTCAATTCGTTCTTTCTCCTGACGCAAGGCCTTGAAGTTGAGTTCGGCTTCGGTCGGCTTTGTCTCTTCGGCTTTGTCATCCTTGCCGGTGGTTCCCTTTGGGAGCGTCTCCGCAGACTTATCGTCATCCTCGTCATTGTCGCCTTCAGCGGGTTTCGGGAAATCGGATGATTTGCCGTCGCCCTCGTCTTCCATCGCACTCTTGAGATGCGCGGTAAACGAGCTCGGCTTCGGCTCGTCGAGTTCTTCCTTTGGGGTACTTGTTTCTTCGCTCATGGTGTTATTTCTGACGGTGTTACTGGTTCAGGGTCGGTCGGATCCCGGAATGTCTCAATGAGTTCTTGCGGTTTTTCGAACGGCAACGCCAACGCGCGGAACTTCTCCAGGCACAGTTGATAGCCGCGTTCCTGCCACAGCACGTTGGCGGATGAGACATTGTCAGCGTTCGGTGGCAGATCGATTGTCTTCGCCGGGGATTCATCTTCCATGATCGCCAGAGCTAGTTGAACGTCTTCTCTGTCCAATATCGTTCGAATGGAACTGACCAAATTAATATCCTGCCTGGCATCGACGGATGATGGTGCCGGTTGTTTGCGTCGTACGCGT
This sequence comes from Phycisphaerae bacterium, assembly GCA_046757145.1. GTDB lineage: Bacteria > Planctomycetota > Phycisphaerae > UBA1845 > UBA1845. The sequence continues at coordinate 7,731 of JBHHXS010000002.1, forward strand.
TTCGGTTTCGATGGCATGATGTTATGTTCTCTGTTCGGTTTGTTCTGGCTTTATCCACCACGATGTTTTCCATTGTCCAATCGCAGTAACCATGTGCCATGAACTCATTAGATCCGTTCCTTTATGATAATATTCCCTTTCCGAATTGTCTAGCATTATTACTCCTCCACTTCTGAGAAGAGGCAATGACTCTCTTATGCAACACACTCGATCCCTTCCATCTACGAGTATCATATCAAACGATTCGCGTTGTAGTGTTTTGCATACTGAACTGTAGGGCCTTGGTAGAAGTCGAATATCCACGCACGTCCCCGCTTGTGATCTCACCTTATCAAACCAGCTTTTGTCATGCTCTATACTGAGAGTAGTCCATCCGTGTGCACCAAACCATATCGTGCTTTTTCCAGAGCCGAATTCGAGAATGCGCGGATTCACTCTGCTAGACAGCCAGCCTAACAAGAAATAGACAGCAGATTCTTGCAACCACGGTGTTGGCACCATGCTAGGCACGCTCGCCCCTTGATAGCCGATACGTTCTGTCTCAGATTGGATTACCATCTTCTTCGAAAATATCCAGGGTTATCTTTTCCGCGCCAGAGGCAATAAACTGAGCTTCTCGAACATGGACTCCTTGTCTTCCGAAATGCCGCACTCTGTTGACAGAAAAACGAACACATTTTAACCCGAGGACTTTTGCAATAGAACCAAACACTGCATCTTGACTCGTACATATAGGTCCAATGTGGTTCAAGGCGTCTTTCATCCATGTGTCAGCGGCTATGTCATTTTTGTGATAATTCCCGTTAGCCCGATACACGGTGTGGTTCTCAATAAAGAAACTATACAGGGATCGGATTTTGCTCCAAGCGAATCGCGTGATCATGAAATGCGTCGTAGTCAGCATCCCTGAACTAATCACATCCATTCTGGAGCGCCCCTTCTCTTCCAAACTCATTTTGCAACATCCGGATGAACACACAACATCTGCACCCGTTGAAATGGTATTGCCAAAGAGCGTCCAGACATGGGGACTAACCTCACAATCGCCTTCGATTATCAGTAGCCTGGAATATATCTCAAACAACTCATCCAGAACACGCAACATGTGTCGCGGTAAACAGGAGTGCGGCAGCATCTCCCTAAAGAGCACATTGCCTGTAAACTGATCCACCAGTTCAGTCATCGCGCTATCCGCTGGGCCATCATGCATGACATACAGTTTCCCGCCATCCCGTATCTGCGTGATTGCTCTTACAGACTCCAGGCAGCGACTCAGATAGTGTGGACGCCCACACGCAAGGATTACACACGCATCATTTTCCATGCCCTTATAGAACTATGTAAGTTATCCGACAGTTCCCATAGTAATTTTTCCAGATGTTGCCCATGACTTGGTTGTACATGAACAGGATGGAATTCCGTCATCCAATCGTGAACCGCGATCACTGAGCAAGGGACACGAACACATGGGACATATACGGCAAACTCCTGTGCTTTGTTGCCATTATCCAAGAGGATGAATACACGTCTTGTCCTCAGTAATGCGTTTAACTGCGCAATGCCACCCTCTTCTAGCACATCTTCAATGTGTAAGGTGCCATGACGCCACGCCTTCTTTACCGCTGGATGCAACTGTCCGATGTTATTGTCATAACTGAAAAACGGAACGCCACGCAGTTGCGCGCATAGACTTAGGAATAGACTCGTGAACCCTGTCGATGTTCCGAGTTCCACGATTAGTTCGGGGCCGGCATCTGCATCCATTGAGGCGATCAGGGCATCCAGCATAAGAATATCACCGCGCCCCATGCCGGTTTCGACGGACATCCCGAATATCGTTCGTGGTGAGTCCTTATGTAGATAAGAGGTGTACATGGTGCATCCCTCAGACTTCATGATCTGAACCAGACTCGGTTAATATCATCTGTGAAGACGCGATTATATCCGTAAGAGAATATTCTCTCGTCCGCCTGATCCGTCCATGATAGTTTGTTGATCTCACAGACTATCACTCTGGGTTTGCAATCGCGAAATGGCCAAGCATTGATGATCGAAGCATCGCTTCCCTCCGCGTCGATGGACAGCAAGTCTATGTGACTACCTGCAATGCATATAACATCACTCGGACTTAGTAATGGCACGCGTATGTGAACACATTCAGACAGACCATGAGTAACCGCTTCCCTGTGTGCGGTTGCCTCATCGAGTGAGGAACATCCGATTGCTGGATCCTTCCAGCCGAACAGCGTCCCATGTCCACGCACGCCTGCAACAGCACACCTTACCAGAAGCACTCTCGGAAGGGTTGCATAGTGTTCCGCGAGCTTTGCGAATATCCACGGATTCGGTTCCACCATGACCCCAGACCACCCCTCGCATGCGTACTTATACACATTGCAAGTAGGTTTTCCATTGAACTCGGTAATGCCATCATGAGCCCCAATGTCGATGAAGACGCCGTGTGACTGGCCTTCTACTCCATCACTAATTATGCTCTCCAACTGACTCATAATTTTCTCAGCAGAACTTGATAACCCCTTTCCTCGACACTAATGCGATCAGCAAACACAGATATGAATGCGTCAATCCCCGATTTAGGCGCTTGCAGTCCAGGCATTACGTCCCACTCATAATCATCGCAGATGATCAACCCTCCCTGCTTTGCCGCATGGAACGCAAGAAGGCAATCATGCAAGGCGTTAGTCGCCAGATGGCTCCCGTCCACGTACACCATGTCGAATCGGTTTCCAACAACATCCGCCCTCACGTTCCATGAATCCGACTTGATAATGTGAACACGGTAGTTAAACTCACTGTGGCATTCGTGTGCTACCAGTTCGTTTCCGTCAACGTATAGGATATCATGCGGCGTTGTCAGCTCGGCAATGTTGGCACGGAAGGTTGTTTCCAGTTCCTTGACATCGATCCCAAGCGCCTTCTGGTCTTCGCCTCCATCGAAGGTATCTACCACTGTGATAGAGGAACTTCCATGAGTCAGTACGTTCTGTAGAAGCCACACGGTGGCCTTGCCCTCAAAACAGCCGATCTCCAGAATCTCCACGTATGGCTTGCCGATGAGATGCGCCAACCATCGCTTCCAATTAGGAATGTTGCCTGAAAACCAATCGTAAGTGAACTTCATACCATATTACTCTCGATCTGAATCAGGCTGGGGTAACTCAAGTTCATGAGGTGAAAGTGGACTTAGTGCTGGATGATGCATCAAAAATGGTACTCCTTTAGGCATTGATGTATCCGTGCCTTCTGGTGCAGCATCCACTACGTCGCCCACTGTGTCCGACCGTATGCAGTTGTACATGTGATGCCGTATCCATGTCTCCTCTTCTGGTTTGCAATAGCCGTAATGGTAGATATGCGGCGTATTAAGAATCACTGTCTTTCCTCGGGCCTGAAGGCAATGTCCGTCGTCCCCTTCCCCATACAGACTTTCGTGGACCTTGCCTCGATAGCGACATCCTACGTTCAACTTGAAAAGGCGAGTTTGCTGGTCTGGGTACAGATCCGGTCTCCAATGCGTGAGCTCCTGTCCAGTCATGTTATATCGCGGAAATGTGTATGCCAGTTTCCCTAAATTCGCCAAGAGCGCATCCATCTCCGCTTTGTAAACCATTTCGTCGGAGTCGAGCATTAACATGTAATCGCACTTCGATTCTTCAGCAATTGTGATTACGCGATTTCGCGCGGCCGAGAAGTCGAATGCCCACTCCATCTTGTGAACGGTGACGCCGTGTTGTTCTAGCAACGCAATGGTGTTGTCTGTACTGCCAGTATCGACGGCAATCGACAGATCACACAACCTCGTTAGCAAGGGTAGTGTCTTCGACAACCACTGGCTTTCGTTCTTTACTATCATTCCAAGCGCGTTCATCGAATACCTTTCTCATAAGTTGTCTAGCGTGTGCGATATCAGGAGATGCCCACTGTTGGTCGGAGGTGTAAACATCGATCCACGGCATACCGCTAACTGCCTCCATTGTGTAGTCCACATAATAAGAGTGGTCTTCACCTAAGAATTGCCTTTGGCCGCCCCAACCGGTGATAATGACTTCTCTATCATGCGCGTGAGCGTCATACGCCCCTAAACCCCACCCTTCGCTCCTGCACAGACTGATGTAACAATCCCCGAGTGAATGCAAGCCAAGGATCTCTCGCCGACTGTAATTGTCTACCAACAACACTACTCTAGCATGATCATGATAACGGTTGAGAATCTCCGCCGTCCAATCTCGGATCTGTTTTTTGTCGGTTTCAGAGTAACCAGTCCAGAACGCCTTAATTACAAATGCAACTGGTTCGTGCGACCGAAATTCGGAACAGAATGCCTGTAATGTTTCGGCTATACCTTTCCGGTGCGTCCACTGGCCGATAGTGTAGAACACATAATCACCAGAACGCACACCGGAGATATTCACATCATCTCGAAGCGGCAGGCATTCTTCAGGAGGCTGATACGGCGACACGGTGATCGCTGTTGTCACACCGCACTCGCTGAACACGTCGGCATTCCAATGAGTGGGAACGACGATCTCATCCGGAACACTATTACAAATCTGAACCCACCTTGGTATAATCTTGCTTGTCTCCCATATTGTTTCTCCCACAAAACGATGTGACGCACTCGATAGATGTGTGTATTTCGGCCATGTATCAGGAGTCGCTATGACTCGCAAGACGTCGTAGCGAGATGGCGGCGGCCTCTCTAATCCCTTATGAATTATATCGGTCAATGATGGGTCTTGAATTGAATCATCGACCTTCATAGGCATCCAGAATAGATTCCATCCTTCGTTGAGTAATTCGCACATCCGGATTTTTGTGATGTGCGCGTAGCCATTCGTGCCTATCGGGCTAACCAGTACCATATCCTTGCCGCCTCGGACTTCTATCCCTGATATTACTGCCGCTTCTGATTCCGCGTGTTCTCTAACTTCTGGTTGTGGATGTTTTCGTGCTGGATTGCAACATACCGTCTTGTGAAAGGTTTCGCGAGTTAGGTCGTAAATGCCTCCTAGTCTGTTTTCACCTTCTGATGCTTTGTCATGACATGTCGTGCTTGTGTCATCGCAACCCAATGACACCAATGGCATAGGCACACTCTCAAATACGTGGTACGATTCGCACGCTCGTAACCAGATCCACAGGTCATTTCCAACTAGGAAACGCGGTCGGTAGTCGCATTCGGACGGAAGAGATGCGCCCGCTTCGATCAGCCACTTCACCAGGTCTTTCTTATTGAACACGCCGCGCACAGGAGTAATCGTTCCAGATCCAGGCGTTGAAAGAATTAGTCTCAGTTCGTCTGTCGGCCTTGTTCCATGTGTTTTGATTTCTATGGCAAGCGTCCCTGCCACCTGTCCTTTGCCGACCTTGTGGAATACGGCTGAGTAGAGTATGAACGGCTGATGGAGATGCGGTCCGACATACTTGAGATAGTCTTTCAATAGAAGATCATCGTCATGCAAGATCATGACCTTTTCTGTCTGAGCGGCGCGAATGCCGGCCAACCACGCGTCATTCGACGTTACGCGCGCGCCGTTCTGGATGATCTTGGCTTTGTCAGACAAGCCTCGTAACACCTTGCGGAGCGCACCTGTCAATCCGGTTGCAGTAATGACGATGTTCTTGATCCCTGCATCGATGCAAGACGCAACACACGCCTGAAGATGTGTCGGCCGATTGTGCGCTGTGATCACCACCGTGAACTTGTCGGCTGGATCATCGACAACAGGAGGCATCGGGAACGCTTCTGCGGCCGGAACAGACTTGGGCAATGGCACAGACTGTTCTGCCAGTTTCGGTAACGGTGCGGCTTTCTGCTCCGGTTCAACAACGGCTACTGGTTCCGGAGATCGCACACCTGTCTTTGCTTCCCGCAAGCGCCGGATCAGAGCGCCGTCTTTGTTCCGGTGATAAATGACTGCATGTGGCGACACGCGCTGTTGGACTGAGGATTGATCCTGGAATGGAATCAAATCCCAGACATGCTGAATCAGTGGCGTTTGATGGAACTTGCCCTTGATGTGTTCCGGACGGACCATATTGTCGAAGGCATTGCTGCCGGCAGAGAAAATGTCTCGAGCTGCAACCTGCGATTCTCCAGGCCAGACGCCCGTGCCTGTCATGTGCGGCCACGGCTTTTCGGCAATGACACCCATGAACGGCATTTTCGACGCCAGATATTCACCTGCGATCTTGTCCAGCCAACTAGCCTTGAGCGGGATAGCGTCTGTTTCGAGCCACAGAAACGGTTCCTTACCATTCTCGAACGTCCACCGGACAGCAGTCTCGAACACGTAGTTCTGCGCGAAAGGCCAACCTTCTGGCGTTGGTTTGGCAGGTCGGATGGTGGTTACACGAGGGAAGATGCTTTCCGCAAGACGAATCACTGGCGCAGCGTCTTCGCCACTCATAGACCGATCTGTTATGAGCAGACACGAGTGTCCAGACAGTACGTCATCTAGTTCTTTGATCCACGTATACAGATCGACCGCCATCCGGATTGTCGAATGGCCGAATGCAGTAGCAACTAGCAATGTGGTTCCTTCCTATTTATTCTGCGGTGGTTATTTTGTGCGCTGTCTCGGCATCTGCACGGGCGAGCTTGTGTTGAAGTTCGGCGTCTTTCCGGCGTTGTTCGGCTTCCATTTCCTCTCGTGCGAGTCGCGCGCGTTCTGCGGCCGTTGCGCGTTCGATATGCATGCGAGTGACCGATTCACCTGCCGTTTGCTCTACCTGTTGTTGCGCCTGGGCATCTTGGTTGATCTGACCGCGCAACTTATCTGCGGCAGTTCCGATCTCTTTGAACTGTTCCTCGAGTGCCTTGAATTCCTGCTGGCGCAGTCTGTCGGTAGAGAGCTTTTGCAGATGGATCGCGACGTTGGGTCCAGCGGCATCCACAAAGCGAATTATCTCTTGCTGATCAGCACCTTTCTCGGCGGTTTGTAGCGCCTGAGTCATGCCGATGATATGCACGGTTGCATGAATCAGATTATCTTGCAAAGGCGTCCATACGGCTTCGTTGCCAACACGGAACGACGTGTTTTCCTGCATCGCCTCCGCCTGTTGCTCGAGTTGTTGAGGTGTCGATCCCATTTCCGGATAATAACGTTTGACTGATGCCATACCTGCCTTGTGAGCAATGATGTCTTTCTGGAGAGCGATACGTCCAGCATCCGGCCATGACAGACTTGAGGGTTCCATAGACTCCAGCATGGCCTGGCGCACAAACGGATTGCCTTGGCCTACAGCCCGTGTAGCAGTTACGCGAACGTGTGAGAACGCCTCTTCCGGAACACCTCTCGCCAGGGATCGATCCCTGAATTCCTTCGCCTGCCGTTGTCCTGGCACGTTATCGGCCAAATCAAATCGCGCCGCGCGCCTGAAGGTCTCCGCTTCATAATCGTCGCGTTGCTCGTAATACCTGGCGAATTGCGTCTTCCCAACTTGGCTTGCCTGCGCGGCTTGAATGCGATTCTCAGTTGCGGTTCGCGGAGTTCCCTCCGACCTCTCGAGTTTTTGCCGGAACTGACTGAGATTCGAACTCAACCGAAGATCCAGATGACGTGATACGGCGAGAGACCCGTCTAGCCGGCCGGTATTCTGTACCTGCACGAAGTCCATGCCGGGATCCAACACTGTGTATGGCCCGAAATGCACCATGCCGCCTTGAGCAAATGCCTTTGGCGTTGTTGCTTTGAACATCAATGCGGCAGATGCAAACGCGGTATCGACTGTCGCGTTCTCCAGCCTCATCATGGCAAGCAACATCTTGAACATCCTTACCCCGAGACCTTTGACCGAATGCGCCGTTCCGTCGCCTTTGTCGTAGAAGAACGGATTGAAACAGTTCCGCCAGTCCTTGAACCGCCTCACCTTTCTGAACAGGAACCCGCCTGGTGCGCTTTTCTTGCTGAGTACCCAGCATTCGCTTATCTCGCCGGTTTCCTCTCCGTCGAGTGGATACTCGCGGTATAACACACGTGCGACGTCGATTGTCTTCGAAGCGGAGGCGTGAGCGAGATCGTTATTTCGAAGGCGCTGCTGTTCCTTGACCCAGTCCGTGCCGGTCACATTCTCATTCTCAGACGCGGCCTGTGCAATCGCTTTCTTCAGCGTGTCCGGATTCCAACCGCGCGCCTTTGCGATCTCTTCATTGTGCATGAAGCCGTAGAGCTGCGCTGTGGTGAACGTGTGCCGGAAGATGACAAGTTCCATGTCATCGACGTTCGATGGTGCATTGCGCGGGTAGAGAACATCAACGTGGCGTGCATGCCGGCTGCGCCAGTCGAACTCGTTCATCCACACAATCGGTCCGGAGCCGTACAAGACCATGTCATGCTGCGACACCTGATTGTGAAAGTCTCGAGTGCGATCTCGCCTGACCATCCGGTCGTATTCCTCCGTCATGATCCGGCTCCACTCGGACGCTTTCGGATCCTGCATCTCACACTCGACCGTCGCGAACGTCTCAACTTCAGTGAACAGATCGTAGAAGCCGGTCAACGCAATCGAGAGGTACGACATTGGCTCGCCGGTATTGAAGTTCGAACGATACCGTTGACCCTGCTTGTCGATCTCGGATTGTGTGAACGGCGGATTACCATCCACGAGCCCTTTCACGAGTGCGTTGTAATAGTCACGACGCGAACTCGCTGTGATCTCCCGACACACCATGTTCCGGACTTCATCAGGATCGGTCAATCGCGACTCCGGAACCTGGCCGTGCTCGTTGATGTCTTTGAGTGTATTCGCTGTATCTGACATGATGATCTACCATTTGCCTTTCCGACAGGTGGCACTTGGCATAAAGAGCTTCAGTTGACCACAACCGCAAACAGCACAACGTCCATATCCCATCCGTGCTTCGCCGTTCCAGAACTGGCATCTAGGCCGCGATCCGTCTTCGGTGCCAGCACAGATCTCTTTCCGTTTCTTGTACAGATCCATGTCTACTTTCGCGCCATCGACAACGATCCAACGCCATACTTCTCGAGCCATTGATACCGCTTGGGCAGGGATACCAGGCGTTTCGTTGCATGGCAGACAGTACTCGGTCGGAGCACGCTCACAAATCTGCACGTCGATCTGCGCGTCGATTTCGTCTGGTAGAGTGACGTCATTGGCCTTGTACCATCGCTTAACTTGTACGTGCAACCCCTCCCAGTTTGCAGATCTGATTGCTGTCGCATTAGGCGTTACGAAATAGAAACCGCCACTCGGAACCTTGTTACGATCCCGAATACAGAAGTCGATTGACTCAAGTCCAGCTGGCTTCGCCATTTATCGGCACGAAAACACAGAAGTCGCAATGTGTCAAGATGTTTGTCAGTATAAACCTTCGGTTGGATCCGCGAAGACCTTGTCACTTTCACGGATGTATTTGTCCCATTCGCCGTCTCTGTCGGAGGTGGTGACTCCGATGGATTTCAGTGTCATGCCAGCCGCGCGACCCGCTTCAATGGCCATTGCGGCGGCATCCGCCAAGTCCGGACTTTGACCGTGTTTGGCTTTGTAGTCCTTCTTGGACTCGAGCTTGATCCGGATCGACCGTCCGTCCGTTGCTCGGTCGAGATATTCACGCTGACAGAACTCTATCGCTGTCTCGGAATCGAATCCGCGCAGTTGCCCTGAAATGAGGAACTCCCTCGCGGCAAACCACATTTCCGCGACCTTGTTCGCGTAGACTTCATTGGCCGGCCTGGGATCCTCAGCGTTGATGGGAGCGTCGCCGGCAGCCCCGCCGAACTCGACACGAATGATCTGACCCCAGTTGCGGGTGATGATGTCACAAAGCCCGCCTCCTTCTCCGGTAGCGTCTACGGCGCACATACCGGGTTTGACGTTCCGCTGTTTGCATTCGTCCTCACACTGTCGAGCGAGCTGATAGTGGACTGGCTCTTCCGCAACACTATCAGCGTCGATCTCGAGGGTGACTTTGTCCCTGAGATTCATCACGGTATCGCCCTTGTCGTTCTTTCCGAATCGCGCAAAGCGAAGTTGCGGTCTGTCACCTCCACCGAATGCCGGGTCGAATCCCGCGACATCAATCCACCATTCGCCAGTGAACTCGTGTTCGTTCCGCATGCCGTGGTTCTGTGTGAGCAAACCTTCCGTGAACACGGTCTTGATCGTACCCTCCGATGGTGGGAACCCGCGATACTCAGTATAGAACTCCGGTGATGATGCTCCTAATCGACGTTCTGCATTGCGCAATCGCCCTTCTGTGACGAGGTACGGCCATCTGGTCTTGCCTTCAATCAGATTCGGACTTTTCTCTGCATCGAATCGCACGCACATCCCGGCTCTGCCGTGCAACTGTTTGATCGTGCGCCAACCATCGCTATCGACCGTGACGGAGGACCACCCGCTTTCTGGTTCCATGAACTGACCCATGACATCAAGCCGCGACCGTGGATTACCCATCACGACGAGCTTGAATTCCTGAGCACCGGCATACAGGTTGGCACACGCCTCAAACACGGCCTCCGGAACGCTTGTTGCCTCATCGACAACGACCAGTTGCCGGCGAGTGTGAATGCCTTTGATGTGATCGATTGCCTTTGTCACACTTCCTTCCTCAACCGCCACACCGAACATCGCATGTTTATCGTCGCCCTTTTGTGATTGCCAGGTTGTCTTCGAATCGACCATGTTCCCGAAGGCACCGATTGACATGGTCCGGTAGAGATTCTGAACGACGCCCCAGGCACGCTTTCGGATCATTGCCTTCGTCGTAGACGTTAGAATGACACTGGACACGTCGGCTGCACACAACCACCATGCGGTCGCACAAAGGGCGCTTCCGTGAGTCTTTCCAGAACTGGCACAACCCGACATGCAGGTCCAGTCCTCATAGACGAATGCCTCGACGAACTTCTCCAGCCACGGATTCCATTCCGTATCCGGCCAGATCATGTGGATGAAACGCTTGAAATGTGTCAGCCGGCCAAGACCTCCTCGCTCGACCGGCAGATTGTTGATGTACGCGAGCGCCTCCCTCTCAAGAGGAGAGTACTCCGTCGGCATACCGTATGTATCAGGTCGATACTGCATGTCGCGCTCTCAGCACTCGTAGCACTTCCTCGTCCATGCTCTTAAATGCGAAGGCGCATAACGGACTGCAATACTTGCGTCGCCTGAATATCACGAGATCCTCAAGCCGACCGTTCGGATACCGTTTCCGTTGCAGCAACACCTTGCACGCTCGGCACGCTTTGAGCGGTTCCTTGCGTCTCTTCATTTTGTTGCTTCTCAGCACTCCCTCTGTTGACTTTGATCGAGTCAGCCGCCCAGTCGAGGCTTTGCGCGGCCCGGCCGTTAGCATCGTAGGCGAGCGTCAACGCCTTTGACATCAGGTACAGTTTCGAGAGATTGATTTTGAGTTGATTCACGACCTGTTGCAGATGATCACGCTCGGCCGCGAGGCCATCAATGGCATCTCTCAATCTGCTGATCTGCTGCTGAAAAGACTTGTTCTTGGCGAGTTCACGATCTCTCTCGTAGACAAGAGTGTCTATCTGTTCCTTGAGGGTTGCTTTCTTTGTGGTCATACTTCAGTCCTCCTTCCCGTCTGCTCGCAATCCAGTGTTGGGAACTACCTGCACGGCCCGATCATCCCAGATTTCGATGCATGCAAAGTCCTTCGTGCACGTTATCGGCAGAATCCTGCCAATGTGTTTCTGACACCAATCTTGAATCGGCGCTCGGACTTCCTCTCGAGTTTGACCGCTCGTTTTCACAGCCGGTTTGCTGATGCGCGCTATGAAGATCCGAATCTCCTTTCCTTGTGCGAGCCACGATTTCACGCGCGCAACCATCGCAGGGATTGGCTCCCCGATGTTGCCGGTGCCATGCCATCCATCATAGTGCGCCAGTGTTCCGTCGAGGTCTACGCCGATCCAGCTCATAGATCAGTCCTGCCTCCAATCCTGTTGCGCCTCCATGCGCCTGATCACGGGTATAATGTCTGTATCACCTTTGGCATTTGCACGTGCAATGCATTCTGATGCAGACGTGTCGAACACCTTCATATGCGTATCCCAATCCGGAGAGTTATACCATTCCCTCCTTCGCTTGTCTGTGTTGTTGCAGGAGTCGAGGATTATTCTGTTGTGGCCAGCCATGAATAGAGCGGCGACCATCGTATGACAGATCGCCCATACGTATGGCTCGGCTTCATTCACAAACTGCTGGCCGTGGAGCGCCAGTCGCACCGAGTCAGGGTTGACCACCGGGACCGCTTGTTCCTTTGCCCATGTGCTCTTTCCGCTGTAGGGCAAACCGATTGTCAGTATCAATTTCTTCATAGGTCAGTCTTCGATGTATGAACTGGATTGTCTTGCGATTGCGACTCATGATGATTTTGGGTTGTCCGAGATAGTAGGACATAAGCGACGTAGATCAGCAAGGGACTCTCGATATGTGATCGCAGAGGCCCTACAAATGTCACCAACACCATCCATATGCATTTTCATAGCCTTTGCGTGTTTACGTTCCCAAAAGCGTACCTTGCGTTCAAACACGCACTCAAGCTGATGTTCCCATGATGACGGCTTTACGAGCATGACTGGATCACTGATAAGCCACTCAGTATCTTTATCATTCTGCTTCACAGAACCGTCATTTAACAAGTACCATGCCCCTCGTGGAATGTTACACGTGTATCCCGCGAACTTCCAACCATGCTTCACTGTCACTCTTGGTCTATTGACACCTTCACGCACATCTGAAGTAATGTCTTTGTCGTCATTCATAGTACACTCTCTATTCATTTCTCAGAGCCGGGGCGTTTCATGCGGGAAATCTCAAGTCTAAACCCGGCTGCTTTCTTAGGGGCAGACCATACCCCGGCTCTGAGAATTTCATGTCTGTGCCTCCCGCCGTTCATATGGATTTAGAATAAACTCAATGCTATAAAGGCCACACGTCAGCACTATTTCGCTGGCAGCGACTACATAGCGTAACTTCTCTGTGAGCTCTCCACCTTTAATCTCACCGGACTCAACCGACTCACGAAAATGGAAACGCGGACACCATAAACCGCAGTTCGCAGCAAGCGGGTTGTAAGGACACTTCTGTTGCATCCATTGCCCAAGCTTCCGGACCTCCAACGTCGTGTCTTTGATTCGTGCTCTCATTCCTATATGCAGTATTCACGTTTCACACCGCCGCACGTCAGAATAATGACCTCATATGTACTGGGGGATAGGCTCCGCTCTTCGATCATCAAATGAGGGCAAGACAGTGTGCATCGCGGCTGCTGAATGTTCACGCTTGTTGTCGTTTCACAACCAACATCAGGTGTGCAATCGGCAATGTTCGGGGGAGTGCAAAGTCCAATCGCACTGAACATGCAGAACTGCTGGTGCCATTCACCGGCTTTGCTGACTTCAAGACATCCGTCTACAATGCGTGCACTCATAACTTCATCACCCCTGTTCTCACACGACAGTTAATCTCTGCCTTCAACGCCTGCCCTAACCCGACCAGCGCACACGTCACCCCTTTCATCAACTCCATCGGATCCGTGCCGCCCTCCCCGTTCATGATCTCCATCACAGCGTCTATCCCTTCATCCTCTCCCTTCGCATTCACCACCGCTCGAAACAACCGTTGCGACAACGAATCATCCGCAACCACCTCAACGTTTCCTTTTGACTTCTTCTTCATTGCTTGTCATCCCCCGAAACCCCTTGCCCGTCCAGCGAATCCGCAATGTCCACCAAAATACCCCCTTGAATCGCCATCAGTGCTCCAGTCTCGGGCAGCACATTTTCACGAACGGCTTGCTTAAGTCGGTGATTGCCCTTCCATCTCAGTCGCTTTGCAAGTGCTTCAAGGATCACTGTTGCACTCTCGTTCGTGAATGGTTGGTCGCGTTGCAATTTTTTCATTCCAACAACCCTACAATACCTCGACCCCATTGTCCAATGTCATTCGTAACTTTTTTCAGAGATTTTCAGCACGATAATGGCATGCCTAGTGTGACGTCACACCGCTGCCGAATCAACTCTACGTATTCAGGGTTCAGCTCGATCAACACGGCTTTCCGGGCCAGATCGATGGCCACCATGCCGGTCGTGCCGCTGCCAGCGAAGGGATCAAGGACGGTATCCCCTGGCCGGCTGCCGGCGAGAATGCAAAGTCGCGGCAACGTCGGCGGGAAGGTGGCGAAATGGGCTTCTGCATACGGCGCGGTCGGGATCGTCCAGACAGAGCGGCGGTTGCGGTGGCCTGAATTGCCCCATACTCGGTCAGACTCATGAACGCAATTATCGGTCCTGCCATTGCTCCCAAGCCTCCCGCTGGAACGGTTGCCGGGGGCGTGCGGTAAACCAATCATCGCCTCCTTAACCGCCTCCGCATCGTAGTAGTAACACCCTGACTTTGTGAGCATGAACACGTACTCGTGCGACTTCGTGCATCGGTCCGTCACACTTTCAGGCATGCACGAACGCTTGGACCAGATGATGTCCTGCCGCAGCCACCAGCCGTCAGCCTGGAGCGCCAGGGCAACCCGCCACGGGATGCCACACAGGTCCTTGGGTTTGAGGTGACACGAGCATCTTCTTGATATTGCCTTGGGGCTTGACCGTTGAGCAGCCTTTGATAACCCTGGGTTCTTTGTTCCATCATTTACCCCACTCCCAAAATACGAGTCCGCCAAGACCAACCACAACGCGCCATCGGGCTTGAGCACCCTCCAAACTCCACGAAACACCTCGACCATGTTCGCCACGTATTCCTCGGGCGTCGGCTCCAGGCCGAGCTGGCCCGGCACACCGTAATCCCGTAGCCCCCAGTATGGCGGGCTCGTCACCACACACTGAACCGAATCGCCCGGCAGCTCAGCCAGCTTATCTCGAACGTCGCCTTGGAAAATCTCGATCATACATCACACCTCTTGCTCTTGTTCATGATCAAACTCCACACTCTCGCTTGCAACCCGACATTCCTCGATGTGCCACACATACCACACCGTCCCAGGCATAGCCCCTAACCCTCCAGCACGACGTACAACCGGCATCCCTCGACGCTTCAACTCCAAACACAACTCGTCGTTCGTTAAATCACGCGTTGTCTGTTCACTATTCATGACGTCTTCTCATCTCCTCTCACGGTCAGGTGTCTACTTCATCAACCATCGCCTCGTGCATCCTCACCAATACCTCCCGCGCCTGCCCAATCACCGCCATCATCAACGCGTGACTCACCGCCCACTCACTGCTATGCTCCACCTTGCCAAACCCATCTACCAACCCTCGAACCCATTCTATCACTCCACGAACCTCCTTCACCGTCACCTCTCCCCCGTCTCGCAACTTATTCAGTATATCGTCAATGCCATACGTTGAACTAGAACTACCATGCTGGTTTTCATATACCATCCTATGCAACGCATATAATTGTGTCCTCATCCAGCTTGGCATCGATCCTTTACCCACCTTGTACACCACATGTAATCTGGTTATCATTCGCTACCTTTCTTTCCTTCTGCATGCCCCCTCAACCGTCGCCTAGTCCGCCCCTCTCTCTCGTCTCCACACATTCTCATCCCTCAACTCTCCCACTCCCATATCCACATTGCAAGAAGTTTTTGAAACTTTTTAGCAGTTTCAAAGACGACCTCATCAACAACCGCTCTTCTCAGACCACCCAAACCCTCTTAACACACCTCAGCTCCAACTCTTCGTCGAAAAGTTACCAGATCACCAGATTGTTGTGTGGGGGGTCATTATATATGAATGGGGCGGCAGTTTTGGGGTAGGTGGCCTTGCTGCTCGAGACTCCCCCCCCCTTCGAATTCGGTGGATCTAGTGTGACATCCTGTCTCAATTGAATATAACTGTTATTGTTCGTCACTCACAGCTTCTGTAACCTGTTGCAAATCAACGGGGGCATCTGGACCGGGTTCAGATTGTGCGAACTTGGGGGTCGAATCTGACTCGGACGTGGACACTTGGATGGCCTCAGACCGATGGTCGACGTCACCCATCATGCCGGCCGACACCCTGCCCAGGACCAGCACGTTGTTGATCTGGCCGGGCTGGTTGGCACGGTCGAGTCCGAGTGCTTTCCGTTGAGTATCAGCGGCTTGGCAAAACGCACCTGTCAGGGAACGCACATCATCGGGCCGACGGGCGTCTTGGTTTTCTACGCGGCGCACGGCTTCACGCATAAACTTCCCTGCGCCGTCAATGTGGTCGGCGAGTATCCGACGGATGAACTCAGGGTCGTTTTCAAGGTAACGTTCAATGCTAGCCACGGCTCGTGGGATCGCACGTCGTACAGCCCGGCGGGTGATTGTCCTGGGGTCTGGACGCGGTACATTGCGGCGCGCAATGTCCCATTGCTCTTTTTGTGCACGTAGACACAGGCTTGCTTCTGAGATGCCAAGCTTAGACCGGATTTCAGTGTAGGTATGGCCTCGTTCGGCCATTTGACGGGCCTCGGTCCATTCGGTGGCGGTGAATTTAGGGCGAAAGCGGCCTTCACCGGGCCGGCGTTTATTGTACGCATTTCGGCGCTTCGGCGGTGCTGATGCTGTTCGTGGCAGATTGGCACTCATTTGGACATGCTTGAGGCGTTGGCCATGTTGGGGGAGTCTGCTGACGCTTCAGTCGCTTACGCTTGGGGGGAGCGGGGGGTTGAACACCGGTTGGGTCGGAAAGTTTCGGTGCGGGGGTCATTTTTCTCAGATTTGTTGTTCTCAGCCGCGAGACTGTGCATGCGGTCCATGGCGTCGTAGCGGTCTGTTACTGACCAGGCGAGAGTACCCCACTGGTAATTGCCCGGGTAGACCTCACGTGCTGGGTAGGGCTTGCCCATTATGGCCTCGGCGGATTTGGACTGGATCTTGACGAGTTCGTGACAGACGACGCGACCGCCGATTGATTGCTCGTAGACTACCCAACTCCCTTGGCGAGCAATCTGAGTCAGCGTAAATCCGCCCTTGCGGAGAGACATTGCTATCGGAGGCACGGTGGCGCTCATACTGAGAGCATGCCATTGCCTGATGTGGTTGTCAACGGTTGTGGAGTGTGCGACCAGGGTGACGTCCGCAAGACCCGTACCAACTGAAAACATTTTTCAACGGCATGATGTATGCTGTGCCTGGGTTGAAAAAAGTTGAAAAAAATTGTTGACACGGGAAATAGGGTGTCGTAGGCTGCCGATGTGATGAAACCAAACCAACCCAACAAACAGGCGCTGGCTGAGGCCATCAGGTCGCTGGCCAGCGACCAGCGCCGGCTCCGACGGGCCGGCAAGATTAGAGTCGCCAAACTCCTTGGCGACGCCGAGGGTCTCCTCCTGACCCTCGAATCCACCACCCAGGATAGCTTCCCGCACTTTGAGGGGGATCCCACGATCTCCCTCCTGCCCTGGGTTACCCCCCAGGTCCTCAGGGATAACTCGCAAGGGATCCACGAGGTCGGCCTAATCGCCGACGAGTTGGAGGGGCTATGAGCCTCAGCTCCAAATTCTCTTGGGCCAACGTGGCCCAGGAGACGGTCGTCGGCCCAATCGGGCTGGCGGAGTGGCTGCGCCTCGAGGGGTGCAGCCAATCGGTCGGGACCGTCCTGGCGACGGCCTCGGAAATCTTGTCCCAGGACGACGGTCCTGGGGTTACAAGCCGCGCCCTCGGGCCCCTACCGGTGACGGCGTACTACGCCGCCGCCGATGACGACGACCTGGTCCGGCGGCTGGAGACCCTCCTCGCCGGTATCTATGCCGGCGAGATTGCCATTGACTGGGCGTCATGCCCAGTTGCCACGGCGCAACTCCTGCGCCGCGCGTTGTCGGTCATGCACCCGTGGCCGACCCAAAAGCCGGACCCTGACTGGGTCCCGGCCACGGGCGCTCCCGGATACTCAGCCGTCCGGGGCGGGATCTATCCGTTCCGGGTCCCGGATCGGGCCCGCACTCCCGACCTCGCGCGGAAAATCCGGGCTTGGGCCACCGGTTGGGCGTACCGCCGGGATCCAGAGGATGCCGCCGCATTGGCGGCGTGCCCTTACACACCGGAGCACATGCGGCCCATTCTGCGCCGGGCTGCCGGCCTATGGGGGCCGGCGCAACGACGCCGGCACAACCGCCGCCCACAAATAGTGGGCTGGGACCGGGTGACAGACGTCCTCCCGGCGATGAAATACCTGCCGCGCGAACGCGGGGAACTGCTCCGCTTTTTACGGCGGCAGATGTTGTATGAGTATCGCAGCCGATACTCAGCCAGTGTGGCCTCTCGAGAGAGGGGCACATACCAGATCCACGAACGCTCCAGCTGGATGCCGGGCCGGGGCATTGTGGTTATTTCGATCCGGTCCCGCATGCGCCGGGGTCGAATCACCATCGAGGAGGTCCTATGTCAACAAAAAAAGTAGATCCGTTTCAGCTCCTCTGGATCCTGGAGGACAACACCGGCCGAATCGTCCAGGTCGCCGAGTTCCTGACTCGGCGGCTTGGCGCGGATCGGATCGAGATTCTGGTTCCCGGCCATAAGGGCCTAGGAACCATTGCCCAGGATCCCGGGCACAACTAACTTGTGGATAGGCGGCTGAACTAAAACCAAAAAGGAAAAATGAAAAAAATGAAAAAACACAATATCGAGAGCCGTGAGGTCCCCATGGACTACGGCATCCCTGGCGCCGAGGCCATCATTGACATGGCCGGCCAGCGTATCCTGATCGCCCAACGGTTTGGCGGGATGGGAACGCTGCGGGGCGGGTCGTGCCGATGGGAGCACGGCATTGCCGTGCAACTCCAGGATGGCGATACATTCGCTTTCCTTGAGGAGGGGGAGTGGAACGAGGACACCACCCTCATGCAAGCAGTGCTGGCCGGCCACGACAACGACCGTCCAGTGCTGGACTGGACAGGCGACCGCATTGCCAAGGTGGCAAGGTCGGCGGGATTGTAAGAAACACGAACCAAAAAGGAAAAATGAAAATAGACGCCTATGACAAAATCACGAGCCGAGTAATCGAATTACTCGAACAGGGAACGGTTCCCTGGCACAAAACATGGACAGGCGACAGCATGCCGAGAAATGCTGTGAGTAACAAATCCTACCGTGGCATGAACGTGTTTCTATTAATGGCTGCGGGCTACACGAGTCCGTATTGGCTGACCTACAAGCAAGCCACGGAACTGGGCGGGTGCGTTCGGAAAGGGGAAAAGGCCATGCCTGTTGTATTCTGGAAACGGATTATGGTCGAGGACAAGGACGACCCTGACAACACAAAATGCGTTCCACTGCTACGTTACTACTCCGTCTTTAACGTGGACCAGTGCAACGACATTGACATGCCGACGACGGAGACTCCCAAACGCGAGCATAATCCGATCCAGGATGCCGAAGCGATTGTGGCTGGCATGCCCAATCGGCCCGAGATTCGGCATGGTGGTGGGCGCGCGTGTTATCGGCCGAGTCTTGACATGGTATCGATGCCACCTGCTGACCGGTTCGAAACCGGGAGCGCATACTACAACGTGCTCTTCCACGAGCTGACACACGCGACTGGCCATAAGGACCGGTTGAATCGGAACGGCTGCATTGAGGGGGCTGCTTTTGGGTCGCACACCTACAGTCGCGAGGAATTGGTTGCGGAGATGGGGGCGGCATTCCTGTGCGGTCATGCTGGACTGCTGACCGCGACGATTGACAACAGCGCCGCGTATATCGCGAACTGGCTCGAACGACTGCGCAACGACCGGAAACTGGTTGTTACTGCGGCGGCACAAGCTCAAAAGGCATCGGACTTCATCTTGGACGTCCAGTTTGAGAATTGAATGGCGACAGAGCACGGGCGCACTTGCGGGTGCGTCCAACTCTGTTTCCAATGAAGGGGACAGGTGACGAAAGGAGACAACACTATGACACACAATACGCCACTCCAGATAAGAATTTATCGCTATGATGCTATGGCGCATCATTGGCGGTACGTATGTAATGGTGACTGGGAGACCTTGGAGACAGATGGGAGTCTCCCGACCGGCCAGATTACTAACGCATGTGCGGACCTTGGCGAGGGAGTGTATACGGCCATCGAGGACGCGATAAACGCCAGCGCGACGGAGGAGGGCAGGCAGACTGAAGGTGCAGTGAAAGCCTGCGGGCAAAGGTGGCAATGGGCGTTGGAAGATTGAGACAAAGGAATAAAGTGCACGGCGCCCTATGGCCCGGTCGGCTTTTATAGAACGCGGTTAACCACGCGCCATAGTCTTTGTAGAGCGGATGCTCGCTCAGTGTGAGTAAGGCACGTCTGACCGTTCCACTGTCAACGTCGAACTCTTGAGCGATGCGAGCTCGTGGCCATTGCAGGAACGTCTCAAGGTAATACCAAACCAACCACCGAGCTTGCACTCGTGCGGTGTGATTCTTCGGATGACAGATTTGTAGAGGTGCAAGCTCGAACTCCTCTGCCACAGCGCCAATGATTTCTCGAGCGGCTTTGTGCATGTTATAGGTCTTGATTTGACGACGATTCAAACTTGCAATGCTCAGCGTCAAAGTAGAGGTGCACCAAGCCGGTCTCGCCGTCGCGCTGTTTGGCTATAGCAAGTGTGGCTTGATTGCGAGCGTCCCCGTCTCGAGGGCGGTGCAACAGACCGATCATATCGGCGTCACGTTCTATCTGACCAGAGTCGGCAAGATCCGGAATGCGGGGAGCGCGTCCCTTGTCCTTTTCGCTTTCCCGGTTGATCTGGGCTAGGGCTATGACTGCGACGTCGCTACTGTCGGCCAAGCCTTTAAGCGCCGACGATACCTGGGCTACTTCATATGTTCGTTTCTCGTGGCGTGAAGATGGTAGAACCTTTTGGAGATAATCGACAATGACAAGTTTGATCGCCTTGCGGCGGACAAAAGCGCGCACGCCAGCACACAGCCGATCCACACTGAGACCGGATACGCCGTCAATGAAGTGGAGCGGCGCCTGTCTCATGCGAGCTGCGAACTCTGCTGAACGGGCGAGGTCGCGCTCTTCCATGTTGCCAGACTTCAGATGCTTCATTGCAACGCGTGACGACGACGAGCAAAGCCGGCGAACTAACGAACGCGCACTCATCTCGAGAGTGACAAATACAGTAGGCACTTCTTGCTTCAAGCACGCATGCTCGACGATGTTGCACGCCAGCGCCGTCTTGCCGATGCTTGGGCGAGCTCCGATCACAGCCAGTTCCCCGAGTTGAAAACCGTCTGTCAATACGTCCCAGTCTGGAAAGCCGGAGCCGATTCCCTGGAGTTTTCCACGTGCTTCGAATCTACGCTCAAGCTCATCGACGAATTGCATGGTCGCTTCCCCTGCATCCAGCGAAGCGGCGGCGGATTGTTCTTGCTGTGTGATCAGCGATTCAGCGGTTGCAATCAATTCACTGGCCGGCTTGCAGTTGTCGTAGCACTTCGCAATGATCTGCGTGCTCGCTTTAATGAGGCGACGCACTGAGTGTTTATCAGACACCGTGTCCAGGTAGTAAGCGAGATTTGCCGCCGATGGAACCGCATCAGGAAGCGAAGCGACGTACGCTATGCCGCCAACTGCATCGAGATGGTTGGAGTCCTTGAGCTTCTCCGCTACCATGACCAGATCCGCTGGTTGATCTTGCTCCACAAGCGCCACAATCGCGCGATACAACTCACGGTGTCGAATCTCGTAGAACGCCAACCCTTCACGGCCCAGCCGCTCGACGCACAGGTCCACCGTAGCAGTCGCATCGGTCAACATGCACCCCAGGACGCCGCGCTCAGCATCAGATGAATGAGGCGGCAGTCGATCAACGGTTGGAAATGTCGTCGGCGCTTTCACAGGCTCTTGGCAAGATCGTCTTCCGTGAGCCAACCCTTTTGTGAGGCGGGCTGACTTGTCCGCTCACCATCACCCCATGTATTTGGATCTTCCTTGAATCCGCCGCTGTTGAACCACGTGGCAGGATAAGGAATGTACTTCTCGGTTTGTCCCTTGCACCGTTCTGCAAACAGTTTTGTTCGCTCAAGCAGATAAGCTGCGTCGTATTCCGCCAAACGCTTTTTGATTGCCTTGATAGCATCATCTGGCTGCTTCAAACGCGGATATGCCTTGTAGATTTTCTGAGCATCCCCGTTTAGTGCTCTCTCGCGTTCACTCTTTGACCCCTTCGTAGTTTTGTGAAGTGTGGTTGAACCACCCTTGGATCCAGGAGCATTTGGGAAGGAGAGAAGACTCGTTTGCTCATCGCGCGCGTTCCCCCCTTTAGGGGGGTTAGGGGGGTGTACTTCTGTACTCTTGCTTCTTGCTTCTTGCTTCTCCCCCGTAACAGAGGCGTTACATCGATGCTTTCGGACCCTCTCTCGTGTTGTAACTCGCTTATGCTCTTCCCGTTGCATCCTCCTACACACTAGCGTTACATTTGTGTTACCAAGCGTTACATCAGCGTTACATGTAACATCTGCTGTGCCTGTTCTTCGAAGTTCATCCACAGCTTTGCTGAACTGATCTTGAGTGCATCGGCACACTTGTGAGAGTTCCTCAACAGTGCCCTCGAGCGTACCAAATGCGGGCGAGTCATACATGGCCAGAATGGCCTCAAACCACATGCCGCGAGTCGCTAACGAGCATTTGGCAAGGGCGGTATCCCTCACCCACTCTGAGGGGTAGAACTTCATCCACGGCAGTTTGTTCATCTGACCAAAACAGCCCCAGTTGCGCCGACAGCCGGTTGAAGGCGTGTGACGACCCAAGAAAGGCGGGCCGACGCAACGGGGCAAATTATGGCTTCTTGAATCGTCACACCTCATCCCTAGCACGGTTGGCGCGATTTGTCAAGCGGATCAGAAGTTGCATTTTGGAATGCCGACGAGTTTGCGTCCACTGTTGATGTCGTTGCGGATATAAACTCCGGGTACGAATGTGAGTGCCTCAGCGACGGAGTAGCTGCCATCAGGATTGCGTTGCTGAGTTGTCACTTGGACGATACATCCGCCAGGGATTTCCATCGCTTTGGTACTCTTCATCCAGCCTTCCGTTTGGCTTGATGCTTTACAGAGCAGTTGAAACGTGTCGCCGTTACCGACGACGGCTATATCTGGCACGTTCTTACGAGCGCCTGATACGTCTGAGTTTGTGAGTGTTTTTTCGGTCATGTGCATTCTGTCTTTCTAGCCTGAAACTGACAGGCTTGTGTGTTTGTGGTTTCTCTTTATATCAGAATGGAACTTCCGTGTCTCCAGCCTCGCTTGCTGGCGCTTGCGGAAAGCCATTTACAACTTCGGCCTTGGACTCTGACAGTTGTGCTTCCATGCTTTGAATGAATATGTGCAGGTTGTGCGCACGATTTTCCCAACTCCGGAGGAGGATCTTGAGATAACCGACAGGCACCTGTGCCATTGCGAGGCCCTTATGCTTGCCGAAAGGCATGGCATCAGTGGGGTTGATCTCCTGATCGGCAAACTGGGGCGGGTATTTTTGCATCATATCAATTCGTTATGGTTGAAGTCTGGAGGCATTGTGACATTGATGACTCGACAATCCCAGAGTTTACGTTTCCCTCGTGGTCCACGCTTGGCCCAACCGTGGACCACGATGTGTCTGTTGGGCGAGTCGAGCCACAGCGCGGCGGATTGCAGGCTTAGGATCTTGCTGACCCTGGCGGCGACGTGTGCGCCGCTTGTCGTCTGGACAAGTACGACGTCGTTCCGTAAGACCGCAATGATGTCAGCGAATCCGAAGAGGTCATGACGTGTTTTGACATACGGGTTCCACTTCTCAACGACGGCACAAAAATAGCCTTCCTTCCGCAGTTTACGAAGCGAGCGGATTGTGGGTGAGTCGGCCATGACTACTCCTCACTCGCGACGAGAGACGGTGCTTTCGCTGTCTCGGAAATGCAATCGTCTATGATCTCATCCAGTTCCTCTTTCCGGCGTTTGCCTTTGAACCCGCGCGCGGTCAACATGCCTTCAAGCGCCTTCAGTGTCACCTGGCAGTTCGCCGTAAACTCATCCGGTGCAACGTCGTGCTCCTCATGTAAGCGCAAGTAAACCTGGCCGACGTCCGTTACCTTACGCACACTACCCGTTGACTTCAGCGTCCACCCTGGCACTGACTCCGGATCCTCAGTCAGCCGACGCTTGGCTTCTTCCCTCACGGCCTTGATGACCAGTTCTGCGGTCTTGCAATGGTCGAGAGCAAGTTTCATCTTGTTGCCGTCGAATGTCCCCGGCTCAGTCGCGCGCTCGACCAGGGTTGTCACTGATGATCCACCTTCTGGGCAAGTGCCCAACACTGGGCAGTACTTGCATTGCGTCAACCCTGGAATCCGACGTGCCTTCGGGTCGTGGATAGTTCTAAGTGCTTGTATCAGCCACTCTTTCGCCTTTGCCAGGTTCTCGGAGTTGTACTCGCAGATGTCCAACCGCGGAGATGCCCACGGTTGAATGACAATAACCGTAACCTCTTGCACTTCAGCGTGATTCATGCAGGCCAATACCGCTAGGGACCGCAACTGCGGGTTCTTGGCGGATTCGGCTACCGGGATCCGGCCGGTCTTGTAATCGACGATGACGCAACGGGATCCGAATATGGCGAGGATGTCAGCCTTACCAGAGAATGGCTTGAAGTCATATGGATGACCCCATTCCCGCTTTTCCCGGAAGAGAGTGTCAGCGTCCTCGAACTTGCCAACCACCTTTTCGACTGCCTCATTCGCAAGTTGCTTACACTTGTCAGCGGTTTCCTGTTCCTCCTCCGTCAACGTGACGTCGGAATCGCTCGCCAACCATGCATGGATCCGTGTGCCGCTCTTGGCATCGTCACCTTCCTCCCGCTTTGGGACATCTTTACTCGCCGCCCATCGCCCAGGACAGAGTTCGAGTGCCTCGATCTGAGACGCCGACGGATGTCCTTTCCGTTCGTCCATTGCTCTATTCGTGTCTTCCATAGCCTTCCTTCTGTTGGTTGTTGTGAGTTGACGTTGTGCAGGTTACAGCCGTTCGAGGTGCAACTTGAGACCGTCCAGATTCTCCAGGAGATAGTCGGCTTCCTTGTCCATCAAGTCAGCACATGACTTCTTCTGGTCGATATTCGGGATGATGTGAGGTTGAGAGGCCCCGAATTTCTCCATTTGCGCCCACGGAAACTTGTGCTCTGCCATCCAGGCGGCGAGTTTCCCTTGCGGAGTCTCGAGCTCCGTTTCCTCAGTGGCCTTTCCTGCATCACTGTCTGGCGCAGAAGGCGTTTCAGACGCCGGGGGGGTATCACCACCCTCGGAAGCCTGTTTCTGCGCTTGCGGGGCCTCTACGGGCGATTCTGGGGCCGCAGCAGCCTTCTTGGGCGGTCGGCCTCGAGGTTTGGCCTTCGGTTTCGCAGCCGGTGGTGGTGGCGGGGGCGGATTCTGAGGTGGCGGTTCAGGTGCCTTCGCGGGCGCGAGCACATCAACGGTGGTTTCAGGCAGGAACCCGCCTCCTGATGTTGGCGACGTGAAGTCCGGTGTAGCGACCTTCATTTGCTTGTGCTCGTACTGATCGTCGTCTCGCTCGATCACGTCACGCGTCTCAGGCGACATCGACACCCACTTCGTCAGGCGACGGAACACCGTCTTCTTGGACATCTCCCGGTAGTCTGTCAGCCACGGCCCGTCGTTGGCTGCCCGCGACCGTTTACGAACGGCCTCTACCTCGTCCTTGCCCATGACCTCGAACTTCTCGCTGCCATCCTTGAACCGCACAACGGCGTATACGGCGTACATGTCACCGCGCGGTTTCCTGAAGTCGATCTGATGACGCCTCACGATGCCCAGATCGTATTCGAATTTGTCATTCTCGCACACCGCATCGGCATGGATGTTCGAGATCTTGCCAGTCGCCATCACCAGATCGACCATGCCTTTGTAGTCGATGATCAACTGGACCTCATACGCGTTCAGTTTGCTGTTCCAGAACGGCACCAGGTGCGCGCGCCGACCATCCGGCTCCAGTCCGAGTGCGCTCAGGTCCATCAACGCACGCACGAACGTCGCCCGATCTGCATCCAGCAACTTCGGAGTGCGCGTCATTGCCTGAATCGTTATCCGCGTGAACCGCTCCACGGTGAGGTGTTTCGGTAGCATTTCAGTAACGGCCCGCTGAAACTTCTTACCCCGGACCAGCTCCATCAACCCGCGCGGATCCTGTGATGTCTTCTCCATTGCCTGTGTTTGTTCGCTCATAACCTTACTTTTCAATATTCGTTTGTGTTTTACCACGACCCCGACCTCGACCACGACCTCGACGCCGACCTCGACTCCGACCTCGACGCCGACCTCGACGCCGACCTCGACGCCGACCTCGACGCCGACCCCGACTCCGACCTCGACCACGACCACGACCACGACCACGACCTCGACCTCGACCCCGACCTCGACCCCGACCTCGACCTCGACCCCGACCTCGACCTCGACCACCAATTATATGTACCTACATAATTAGCTATATTCATAATTACACCTG
>JBHHXS010000003.1:0-30254 GCA_046757145.1 Phycisphaerae bacterium
AGCGGCCGTGCGCGCCTACGCATGATCGTTCCGAGCCCGGCAGCGCCACCGGCCGGGGCACCCACCTCGCATTCATGCTTGGGGGGCGACTCCGGGACGACGGATCGGGCACAGTAGTTTAGACGGCTGGTCTCGCAGGGCACGCGCGTCGTAAACAGCCTGCGCCTCAGCCGGGCGTTGGGGATAACGGACAGCTCCAGGGGAATGAGGTTGACACGCACGGCTGGCGTCGAAGCCCCTGTTTGGTCGCCGGTTGCACGCTCAGCTCCGGCGAGCGGCAAGCCCCAACCTGTGCATGATCTCTTCCGCCACCTCCTTCGGGTCCAGGCTGGATGTGTCCACAACCACATCGGCAGCGCCCCGGTAGAACGGGAGTCGTTCGGCGAGCACGCGTTCCGTCTCCTCCCGTCTGGACAAGGGCGTCAAGGCAGGCCGGGTGTCTTCTGTGTTGCTGTCGGCAATTATACGTTGATGCAGCACCTCAGCCGGGGCGGTCAACCATACCACCTTGCCCGCCGCGCGCAGCAGCTTTGTGTTGGTCGGGTTCATCACTGCTCCCCCGCCGACGCTTATCACGGCGGGGGCTGCAGCTGCTGCCTTCGTGATTGCCTCGCTCTCACGTCGGCGAAAGGCCGCCTCACCTTCCTCCTCGAAGAGTGCAGCAATCGCCTTGCCCGTCTCGCGTGAGATGAGTTCGTCGGTGTCGATGAAGCGACCACCTAGAAGTTGGGCGAGCTTCCTTCCCACGGTGGATTTGCCGCATCCGCGAAACCCGATGAGTACTACGCATTGTCGGGCGCGCGCGTTGGAGGGGAGTTCGGTCATCGGGGACGACTCACGTGCGATTCGGTCTCTCCGGCAAGGAGATCGCGGACGGCACGGGTGTCGGGTCTCCGCCCGACCCACAGCTCGAACTGCGCCGCTGCCTGCCTTATGAACATGTCCAGACCGCCGAGCGTAGCAACCCCCTCGGCGGCAGCCTGCGCCAGCAGCGTCGTCGTAGAGGGATTGTAGATCAAATCGAACACCAGGCGACATCCCCGCAGAGAGCATCCCGACATGGGATTCGCGGTGGTCTCGGGCCACATTCCCATGCTGGTGCAGTTGATCAGCACCTTGCCTGTGCGCGCCTTTCTATCCTCCCACGTTGCACTCCGGGCGTTGAAGCGTTGGGCGATGATCCTGCCTCTTTCGAGCGACCGTGCATAGATGGTTACGTCACACCCGAAGTCGCGCAGGCCCGCCACGACCGCCCGAGCGGCGCCACCACTGCCCAGCACGTCGACCGGTAGCCCGCACAAGTCAACTCGCTCGCAGCCTAGCGCATGGACGATGGAATCCACGGCGGCGTGGCAGTCGGTGTTGAAGCCGAGCACGCGGCCGCCCCGGAACAGTATAGTGTTGAGGGCGCCTATCGACGCCGCCAGCCGATCCGTTCCCGCACCAACGTACTCCAGTGCTGCTGCCTTGTGCGGCGTCGTGACGCTGAAGCCTCCGATGCCAAGCCAGGAACGATGCAAGCACTCGTCCAGGAAGCGCTGCAGGCAGTGGTCCGTCCGACGGACGAGTAAAGGCAAATACACAGCGTTGAGCTTCGCCTCGTCAAACCAGTGGTTGAACAGTAGTGGGCTCATCGAGTGTGCCACCGGATCACCCAACACACCGAAGACCTGCGTGGAGCTATCGATGCAGGGCCAGCGGTAGCGATTCACCATCTCCGCGAGCGTTGCCTGTCCCGGTGCGGTTTCGGATCCGGGCGACAGCGAGCAATAGCTGGCGAAAGCACCCAGCTTGCGGGCCAACACGCGTGTCCACAAGCCGTCCGCTCCCATACACACTGCCGTGATACGTCGCCCATGCTTATGCACCAGATCGAGCGCTGCGAACGTGTCGTTGATGTTGGAAGGTTGGTACGCGACCTTGCCCGTGACGGCCCCGTGTTGTGCGAGGAGTTCCTCGGCTATCGACGCGAGCTGCGGGGGAACGCCCGAGAAGTCGTGAACTGACAAGATGAGTTTATGCTGCCACGTGCCCGTTGCTTCCCCTGCCGGCGCCGGCTTTATGCGCATCGCCTCTGACCTGCACCAGTCGGCGAATTCGAAGTCGAGGTAGGCATTGGTTCCACGGGCGGCCTCAACCAGCAGCGAGGCGCGTTTGTGGGCGTCGCCCGAGGACTCACCGCCTTCCTCGCGGCTGCGGCAGGTTATGATCCACGTGCGGTCGCCGTGCTCGCGCAAGTACGAAGCGATTGCGGACGGTTCTCCCGCAAAGGTGTCGATCCGCAGTTCGACGGCGTCGGCGCCGCCGCGCCAGGCTTCTTGCGCAAGGGCGTCAAGGACACCCACGTCCGTCGGCGCAATTGATGCAAAAAGGAGTGTCACGACACCCCCTGTACGTTCTTCTCACCGCCGCTCGGACTCTGGCGTGATACCGAATCAGGTTTCAACGTGAAACGCGCCTCTCGAGCAAGGGGATCTGATCGCGCAGCGCAGCGCTTTGTGGAGATTCGGGGTACTGGTCGACCACGTGTTTGGCGATGCGCAGGGCCTCCGGATAGTTGTGAGCAGCGATCAGCTCCTTGAACTTTGTCTCGAACTGTTTCCGCCTCACAATCTCCGCGTTCGAGCGCATAGTCTCTATTCTACCTTTAAGAGCATCCGCCTCGACGCTTCCCGGGAAGCGTTCAAGGAACTCTTCGGTGGCCGCAAGTGCTTCGGCCCAATGATGCTCAGCAACCCGCGCCTGGATGTGCGTATAAAGGCGAGCGCGCCGAGTGTCGTCCCAGAGCCTGCGGCAACGCGGGCTCGTTGGGTGGTCGAAGAAGAGCGTCTGGGCGCACTGCTCAGCCAGGCTCCATCGGCCGTCGTTGATGGCCTCCTCCACCACGCGTCTGGTGAAGCCGTAATCCAGCGGTTCGTTCCGTACGGTGGCTGCGTCGATCTTTGTGTGGAGCCTCTCAAGCGTTGGGGTCTTGCCATACGCTGCCTCTGCGTCTCTCAGCAACACCCGGGCCCGGCCAAGTCGCCTTGTGTTGATTGCTGTGATGATCTCCTCCGCGGCGTTCCTTTGAAGATGTGATCGTAAGCGTTCGCGCGGTCCGCTGGTAGTTTCCGAGCTCACCTGCATGATGTCACGGATCTCGGTCAAGCGGTTAAGCAGTCGCTCCCACACCTCGTTGTCCCCGGCCTCTCCGGCGGGCGTCGCTGACGCCCGTGCACCCACTACAGAGCGATTGTCGCTGTAATACTGCAGCTCTCGTCCCGCATCCCTCCCGCGGTAGAGGTTGTCGTTACGAGCACAGGCGCTTTGCACTAGCGCAGCTAGTCCGAACAACAAGCCGCCAAGTGCCACGCCGACGAGAAGGAGGATAAGCAGCACCGTGACGAACGTCGCGCCCATCACCTCCGGTTGGCGCGCTCGCACCACCAGAATGGCGAGGATGCCGCAGGGAGTAGCGACCAGGTCGATGACGCCAAGCGCGTGTAGGAGTGTCACGGCCACAGGCGATTGTCCGCGGGCCTTGCCGTCAGGCTCTTCACGTTGCGTAGGCAATAGCGTACCTCCGAGTCAGACTACCGATTTGTGGCGTTGGCAGCGTACATACAATCGGTACTGCAGTGTGCGCGGGTGCCGACGGGCATAGTTCCTCCAGTGCTCGCGCGGACTCGGGCGCTGGGGGACGGACCTGGCGATGCAGCCTCGCCTCTCGCTGTGCCGCCAACCTGCGTGTGCTGCACCATTATAGCGGCTGGGAAGATGTCCTGCTGAACCTTCCCGGACCCACGAAGCGGATCGCCGGGCGGGGTGGGTGTCCCCGGGGCGCGGTGGCTCTCGCAATGGGCTTCATCCTGATGTACTCTAGGCAGCCCCGATGAATCATCTGTTTATACTGAACAGGCTGAGCTGGCCGATTCGATTGCCCATCAAGTGGGCGCTATTCGGCATATCGGTACTGATAGTGTGCTTTCCGTATCCCAACCGCCTCGTCGCCCATATCAAGCACTGGCGTGATCCCAATCTCCTGATCGAGCCAAACGCGCCTGTCATTCAATCTTTTATTGAAGAACTCCGGCCACAATTGAATGAGCAACAAACGGCCAGCGAGACGCTGAATACGATCCAGAACTACGTGTACGCGCGTATACCCTACGCCTGGGATTGGCTGACGTGGGGGGTTGCCGACTACCTGCCGACCCTGTCCGAGGTCGTGGCAGCTGGGCACGAAGACTGCGATGGGCGGGCGGTGGTGGCGGCGTCGTTGCTGCGCAGCTTCGGCCATGAAGCCTCTATCGTGACCGACTTTACGCATGTGTGGGTAAAGACGGAGCTCGGAGAGACGATGGGCCCGGGGAGCAAGAAAGCCGTGGTTGCAACAAAGAAGGGTCTGCAGGTTCAGAAGGGGGCATTGGCGCAGTTGCCGCGGTCGTTCAGCTACGGCATCGCGGTCTTCCCGTGGCAGCGTGAGCTGATCATTCTGGTCGTAGCATGGTTGCTGATGCTCAGGCGTGGCGGCGGCGCGCTGTGCAACACGGTCGCGATGGCGTTGCTCCTCGACGGATTGGTGTTTCTGCGTATCGGCGGGAAGGATCATACCCATCTGTCATACCCGGTCTTGGCTCTTGGGCTTGTGAACACGCTGGGTGGAGTGTTCGTTCTGCTGGTCTGGGCGCGATACAATGCCCGGGCGGCCACCGCGCTAGCGTCGAAGTCGAAAGCAGAGCCGCGTCATCGCCGTGCAGAACAGGCTGCGCGCGGGCTGTAAGGAGTTGTCGTCAGACTAAGGGCTCTGCTTTTAAGCTGCGGGAAGCGATGATATGCTGTTAGAGCGGCGCTGTCGCGGCTACGGTCCGCCTCTGCTGCGGTGATTATTTCATGAGCCTGACCCCTATACGGAGGAGTCATCACATGAGTTTCAGATGGAGAATGCGGGGCGTATGCGCTTTGGCCCTGGCGATGATCATGCCCCGGGCTTCGTATGCGCAACTGGAGATGCTGCGTAGGCTGAAGGGTGAAGCCACGGAATCCGCTCCGGCCAAGAAGGTGGCTTGCTTCAAGATTAAGGGGGCTTTAGTCGAGACCCCGGTGAACATACCGCCGTTGTTCGGCGGCGATCGTGCACCATCACTCAAGAAAACGTTAGAGCGGTTTAAGCAGGCTCGTATGGACCCGGATGTACTTGGGGTTGTAGTCGATCTTCAGAATGCGCAGCTTGGCTTTGCCCAACTGGATGAGCTACATGCGGAGATGCGGAAGTTTCGCGCCCTGGACAAGGATGTCTTCGTGCATGCGGACCAGTTAACAAACGTGACATACACCCTTGCCACCGGGGCTTCGCATCTCAGTGTCGTCCCGACGGGCACTATCTGGCTAACCGGTCTATACGGCGAGATGCCGTATGTGAAGGGGACTCTGGACAAGATAGGCGCATTTGCGGATTTTGAGCAATGCGGTGCGTATAAAAGTGCCGCGGAGCCGCTCACGCGCACCGGGCCTTCGGAAGAGGCCCGTAAGATGAATACCTGGCTGCTCGATAGTATCTACGACCACATGGTGGAACTCATCGCGCAGAGCAGGAACATGTCACCCGACGCTGTGCGCCAGGTCATCAACAACGGCCCATACACTGCTGAGGACGCGCTCAAGGCCGGTCTTATCGACTCCATAAAGCACCGTCAGGATTTCGTGACAGACCTTGAGAGCAGATACGGAGAGAAGACGGAGTTCGTGACCGACTATGGCGAAGAGGAGGACGAGGCTGTCCCACAGGACATGTTCGCTGCCTTCAGGATGCTCATGAAGGTGCTTAATCCGATGCCGAAAGAGCACGATGAGCCGAGTGTGGCTATCGTCTACGTCGACGGGGCCATCATGCCAGGCGAAGCTGAAAAGAGCCCGTTCGGTCGGCAGGAAGGCGCGTTTAGCACGACGATCCGGAAAGCGCTGGACGAAGCGGCGAAGGACGACTCCGTCAAGGCGGTGGTGTTGCGCGTCGATTCTCCCGGCGGCTCGGCGCTGGCTTCGGAGATCATTCTCGACGCAGCGTCGCGAGTACGCGCGAAGAAGCCGCTGGTCGTCTCCATGGGGAACGTCGCGGGGAGTGGTGGTTACTACGTCGCCTGTCTTAGTGACGCGATCTTCGCCAGTGCTGGTACGATCACCGCTTCGATCGGGGTGATCGGCGGGAAGTTGGTGACAACGGGCATGTGGGACAAGCTTGGTGTGCACTGGGAGCCCATACAGCGTGGCGACATGGCCGCCATCATGAGCTCGGCGACTCGCTTTAGCGACGCCGAGCGCGCTAAACTCAGGTATTACATGACCACGGTGTATGACGTCTTCAAGCAACATGTGGTCGACGGGCGCGGCAAGGCCCTGACGAAGCCTATAGACGAACTCGCCGGTGGGAGGGTGTTCACAGGTGCTCAGGCGCTGGAGCTGGGCCTGGTGGATAAGCTCGGCGGGTTGGAAGATGCGATCAAGTTCGCTGCAGACAAGGCCAACATCGCGGAGTACGAAATACGGGTCATACCGGAGCCCCCGAGCATGTTCGACATGTTCATGGGGGGGGCGGACGACGATGAATTCACCCACATTGCGGCATGGTGGGCGCCGGGGCTGCGGGCGTGGCCGGTATCTGAAGCGGCGTTGCCGATGATCGCGAAACTCGATCCGTTGCGGGTAAGGGCGATCGTGCGGGCCCTACAGCGCATCGACCTTATCGATAGCGAGGGCGTCATCATGATGATGCCCGAAGAGATCCTGATCCGCTAGACCACCCTTATTGACGAGACGGTCGCACGGGCTGTATTATTTTGTGCGCGAGCTGGCGTGAGGTGCGCGATATAGCGCGCCATGTGCCGGTAGCGATGCAGGAGTACGGGGCAGGCGGTAAACTGCCTAGAGTCGCTGCGCATCGGGGTAGGTATCAATCGTTAGGAGCGTGGATCCACCATAGACGTCGGCAGTGCCCGGGCAGGAGTGCCGACGGATGTTTGTCTCGCTTCCTGGAGTGCGGTGTATGAAGGCGTCGGAAGGGGCATCAGCCTGCCGGGGCATGGTTGCCGCGTTGAGTGTCGCGGTTTGCGTGGCGCTCTGCTTTACGACCGCTTGTGACTCGGTCGTTTCCTCTCAGGCGACCGTCGTGGTGGGTCCGGGGCTGACCGGCAATATTCCACCTGAACTGCAGTTTCTTGAGCCTATCGCGGACAAGACGCTCGGGCTTGGGGAGAACTTCATCGTACGGTGGACGGATGTCGACCGTGACTCGAGCGCTTTAATCTCATTCTTCCTC
The DNA here is from genome assembly GCA_046757145.1 of Phycisphaerae bacterium. Classification (GTDB taxonomy): domain Bacteria; phylum Planctomycetota; class Phycisphaerae; order UBA1845; family UBA1845. The sequence goes on from JBHHXS010000003.1 coordinate 7,292, forward strand.
GTCGACACGGCATCCAACGAGGAAATCCTGCTTGAGGCGAATGTTCCGGAGGACGAGGATCCCGACTCCCGTACCTTTGACACGACGCTGGTACCGGAGGGCAGGTACAACGTGCTGGCGGTCATCTCCGATGGGTCGAACCCACCCGTGCGTGTGTTCGCCCAGAAAACCGGAGAGGGAGTCACCCAGCGCGTGGTCCTTAACGTCACGCCGCCCGGGCAAGGCCCGCAAACGGAACCTCCAAGAATAAGAATGATAGAGCCTGCATTTGATCAAAGCGTCGCCCAGGACGACGTGCTGCGTGTCATCCTGCGTCCAGCGGAGGCGGCGCCAGCGGCAAATATCCCGTACGATCCGGACAGCAACGTGACCTTGTACGTGCTGCTTGATACCGATCTTGACCCGAACAACGACGACCCGGAGCATCCCGACCCGTCTCAGATAATCGTGTTTCGGCAGTTCCCCACCCAGCTAGCTGCCGGCGACTTCGACGAACTCCTGTTCGACATAACCGTCGACCTTAACGAGGTTCCGCCGCGAGCGAATGGAGACCCCTACTACATTCGTGCGACGGCGGATGACCTGACGAACCCACCGGTTCACCACTACGCTGCCGGTGCCATCAGCGTTGTCCAGCTTGTCGCACGCAGCAGCACAGGGGAACCGATCGATTTGTTCGACGTCGGGCGGTCCAAGTCCGGGGCGCGCTTCTACGGGTTTAACGCCGGGGCCAACCTTGGGAGCGGCATGGCGCACATCGGGGATTTCGATGCGGATGGGCTCGACGATTTCGTGCTCATCGCGCAGTTTGGCAACCCGCGCCATCTCGGTCCCGTCGGCGAGGCTTACGCCATATACGGGCTTGACAACGTGCGGTTTGGCGGTTCGATCGCTGTGAACTCCGTCGGTGAGAGCGTCTCCGGGGTTATTTTCGAGGCCCCTCCGATCCGCCCGATTGTCAGCGCTTCGGATTGGGTGGTGCCGGACGCGCGGACCGACGGGATCACCGACGTCAGCTTCATCACCGATCTCACCGGCGACGGACGACCTGAGCTTCTTTTCGGGCTGGCTCACGTCCACGGGGCGTTCGAGGGTATGGACTGGGACCCAGGTGACGATGACCCGACGTCGCTGGCTATGGGTAATGTGGGGTGTTACCCCGACCTTCTGGTCAACAATATGACGGATCAGCCGGACGGTGGTGGCCTGGTCGACGTTTACCGGTACGCGGGTGGTATGGCCGTGATGGTCAACAGCCAGAACCGTGACAACGACGGGCTGATCAACCCGCTTCGGTTGGAGCGCACGGTTGTGTCATTGGAGCTCGTGGGGCAGAAGGTGACCGAGGTAGTGTTGCAAGGGAATATCATCGCCCTGGCTGACAACGCGCAGGCGAATAACCTGGGGACGGAACAATCACAAAGCGGGCGCATATCGGGGGCGCGTTTCGTCGGCGGGGCGTTCGACAATATCGATGCGTTCGACCTGAGGCAGCCGGCACGGGAGGCGCTGTTCGGACAGACCGTTGCAATGCTGGGCGATCAGAACAACAACGATCGCGATGAGATCATGATCTCCGCGCCCCGGAACGAGCGCTACCTGGCTGATCTGGCAAACAACTTTCCAGTGTCGACACATCGTGCATCGACGCTGGGCAACCGTTTTGGAAGCATCATGGTTATAGAAGGCGAGAATTACAATCTAGGTGAGTGGCGGGACAAGGACAACGCCGACAACGGCAACGCGGTGATCCCGTTCCTTGACCAGCATATCCCCGGGCAGGACCCGTACGGCCGTTGTGCCGACCGCGATCCCGTCGCACGCCATATGTGGGTTCCGGCGGGCGTATTTCAGGTTTTTGCGGAGGAGATGGACGACTGGCTCGGGGGGGCGCGGTCCGCGGGAGACTTCAACCGTGACGGGATTGACGACATCGTCTGCGGCGCACCGCGCAATGACCGTTCGGCATCGCAGCTCGATACCGGAGCCGCTTATATCCTGTACGGGCGTAATCCGGCCGGGGATTTTCACCTTGCCCTGGCCGACGACCCTGATGCAACACAACGCCCTCCCATGCTTCGCATTCGCGGACTCACCACGGGGGACCAGATCGGGTGGGAGCAGGAAGGTGGGTCGGACGTCAACGGTGACGGTATCGACGATGTGCTCATCTCCTCGCCGACCGCCGACTTCGGAGTCTCCAGGACAACCTGTCACGCATTGTTCTACTGCGGGCAAGAGACGGTCCAGTTGAGTTCGCTGGAATTCGCTTCCTGTAAAGACTCCGGTGGCGAGCTGTTCTGCGACGACCGATGCAAGGCATTCGATTACGACAACGACGGTGACGTCGACGATGACGACGAAGACGTTTTCGTGTGTCTGTTCGGCGGGGGAACGAACTGTTGCGAGCATCTCGTGGATAACGGGTTCGTGGCGGTGGTATTCGGTGGTGTCCGTTTGACCGGCGATCGGACTATAGCGCAGATCGGTACGCCCGATCTTCCTGGGGTGAAGTTCTACGGTAGCGAACCCGGTCATCGCGCGGGTATGGACGTCAGCTCTGCGGGAGATTTCGACCGAGACGGCTTCGGGGATATTCTCATCACCGCTCCCGGTGAGATGCGGACGGACAGCGCCGGGCGCAACAGGATGGGCGTCGTGTATCTCATCTACGGCGGACCGGCCCAATCCCTGATGGACAGGATGCCCGATGCCGGGTGGAGTCTCGACCAGGTGGGTACGAACGACCTGCCCGGGATCGTATTGCTGAGTCCGTATGTAGCGGGGCGTCCGAACGAGGCGGCGCCGACCAAAGCAGCCGTTCTGGGAGACATCAACAACGACGGTTTCCAGGATATTGGAATCGGTAATCCGCTGGCGGATTTCATCGATTTTACTTATCCGCAGGGCCCGGAAGCGACGGACTCGCAGATTGGGCGCAGGCCTAACACGGGCGACATTTATGTCATCTACGGCAACAACTTCAATCGGGGCGGCTTCTGAGAGAAGGCGCTCAGCAACGGGAAGTCTGCCGTAACCCCCGGCGTCGGCACGAGTACTCAATGGTGACTGGGCTGCTTGTACTGGGGGCACGGAGCGCTTGGCACGGGGCGTTCTTGAGAGGTCTTTCGGCCGGTTTATAGCGGGTGCTGCACAAGCGTCGAACCGCTTTCGCCCTATGGCCGTATAATGCCCATGGGACATAATCACTTAAGGGAAATCGAAGCTGAGACGACGCGGGCCAGCGGCTTGCTCATAGCCACGTTGATGGGGGGCATGCTGGTCGCAAGCTCGTTTGTGGTCGATCTTCCCGTTGTTGCCAATCTGCTGTTTCAGTATGACACCACGTCTCGCCTGGGCGTGCGTGCGGCGTCGCCGTACTCGCAAATCATGGCGTTGATCGGCGCTGCGCTGCTCGGTGCGCCGCTGGTGTGGCATGCGCTCAAGTGCCTGGTTCATGGCCACGCCCACATGGAGGAGCTGGTAGCCCTGGCGGTGACAGCCGCCATCGCGCTGGGGGAATACCAGGAGGCCGGGATAATAGCGTTCTTCATGGTAATCTCGAATCTAATAGAGACGCGGACGGCCCTCGGTGCGCGGGCGGCGATTGAGTCGCTGCTGCGGCTCACGCCGGACAAGGCTCATCGCATTCTCGCGGACGGTTCGGAAGAGATTGTCAAGGCCAGCCAACTACGGGCAGGCGATCTGATACGAGTGCGCCCGGGGGACAACATCCCCGCGGATGGATCGGTGGTTGCCGGAGTATCGACCGTTAACCAGGCCAACATCACCGGTGAGTCGCTGCCGGTGGACAAGGGCGTCGATGCCGAAGTGTTCAGCGGGACGACCAATCTCACCGGCATGCTGGACCTGCGGGTAACGAAGGCGGGTAAGGATACCGTGCTGGGGCGAGTGCAGGAGCTTATCCTGGATGCGGAAGGCACGCGTATTCCCTTGATGCGTTTGATCGACCGTTATGCCGGGTGGTACACGCCGACCATCTGCATGTTGGCTGCTGTCGTGTGGTTCTTCTCCGAGGACAAGGACGTAGGCGTTCACAAGGCCATCGCGATGTTGATCATCGCGTGCCCCTGCGCTCTTGTGCTGGCGACGCCGACTGCCATGGTCGCGTCACTGAGTTGTGCCGCGAGGTTGGGCATCCTCATCAAGAGCGTGGTGCAGTTGGAATATGCCCGCTCATTGACAGCAGTCATTTTTGACAAGACGGGCACGTTGACCACGGGCGAGCTTTCCGTCACGCAGCTCAAACCGGCACCGGGGGTGGACGGTGCTGAGCTGCTCTTTGCCGCGGCTTCCGCGGAACAGATGAGCAAGCACCCGGTGGCGATGGCACTGGTCGACGTTGCCAAACGGGCAAAGATCGAGCTGGCCAGGCCGGTGGATTTCGAGGAGGCGTTGGGCAGAGGGGTGTCGGCGCACATCGGGACGACGCGGTGCTTGTGGGCCGCAGCGACTGGTTGGCTCAACGCGGCGCCGACGTGAGCTTGACGAAGGATCCCGAGTATGCGGAGCCCGAAGGCGTGAGCCTCATGTACGTCGCGCGTAACGGCAAGTGTCTCGGGTGGATCGGACTTGAAGATAGAACGCGCGAGGAGGCGCGAGCGGCGATCGACGGGCTGCGCGAGCTGAAGATTCGAAGTGTTGCAATGGTTACGGGGGACCGGTGGTCGGTGGCCCGCCGTGTCGGAGCGGAGATGGGTTGCACCGAGGTTCGGGCGGAGGTTCTTCCGGAGCAGAAGCTTGATGTTCTCGACGACCTTCGGCGGCGTGGTCATCGCGTAGCGGTGGTTGGGGACGGCGTTAACGACGCCCCGATGCTCGCCGCGAGTGACTTGGGAATTGCCATGGGGGCTGCGGGAAGTGACGTAGCCATCAGCTCCGCATCGATCGCATTGATGAACAACGACCTCAGTCGTTTGCCGTTCCTCATCCGGCTCTCGCGCGGGACTATGCGGGTGGTGTCGCAGAACGTCCTCTTTGGTGTGGCGTTCATCGTCATAATGATGACGTTGGCGGTGTGGGGGCCGTTGACGCCGATCATCGCTGCCGTCGCCCACACTGTGGCTACCGCCGTTGTTATTCTGAACAGCGCCCGGCTGGTTCGGTTCGGGGAAGAGCCTGCCGTTGACGCGGAGGGATACCTCGGCACCGTGCCCGGGGGAGCTGCCGCCGCTGCCTGACGGCTACAGGTGGCGGTTTCTCTTACTATAGCTTGCGCGGTAAGGTGTGTCCCCTGACCTTACTCTCTTCCACCGCGGCACGTGCGATGAAGAGGAGAGCGCTGCAGGAGGTTGCGCGGGAAGCTGCCAAACGCGCCGGTTGAGCAGAGTTGAAGTCCGTCCGACGAGAGCTGTGGTTCGAGATTCCAAGCCGCCGAGGTTTTGTGAACATCACCCCGCAGGTGGAAGAGCTTGTGCGCGAGAGCGGGATTCGCGATGGGCTGTGCCTGGTGAACGCGATGCACATAACGGCCAGCGTCTTCATCAACGACGATGAACACGGACTGCACCGCGACTACGAGTGCTGGCTGGAAGCGCTGGCGCCGCACGAGCCCGTCGAGCAGTACGAGCACAATAAGACCGGGGAGGACAACGCGGACGCCCATCTCAAGCGTCAGGTGATGGGGCGTGAAGTTGTGGTAGCAGTGACCGACGGTCGGCTTGACTTCGGTCCGTGGGAGCAGATCTTCTACGGGGAGTTTGACGGTCGCCGGCGCAAGCGCGCTCTGGTCAAGATAATCGGTGAGTGAGGAGCGAATCCACGATTGGGCTACCCAGGGGCTATGCGCCGGACGCATTAACGCGCGCTATCGGCACTTTGCCTTTCCCCAAGGGCCTGCTCGAAACGTACAAGTGCAGCCTGGAGGGCGACGGCGTCTTTCCCGTCGGACAGTTTGATCGCCCTTCGTTCGAGCTCGACCGCCTTCTCGGGGTTTCCCGTCTCGAACTGGGCCAGCGCCAGCGTGTCCAGGTACGCCCAGTTGCGCCGGTCGCTGAGCTCGTTGGAACGCTTGGACATCTTCAAGGCGCACTGTGCGTACTGGCCTCTATACTCATCTTCGGTGAGCAGGGTCCAGGCGAAGTTATTCAGTGCCTTACTATTGTTGTTCAGCGCCTGGTAGATCTCATCGGCGCAGAGCTTTGCGCCGCTGCGATCGTTCTTACCGACGGCCAGAACATAGAACTTCTTCCGCAGCAGATCGGCGCGTCCCGGGCGCTGGCTCAATAGATCATTAACGAGGCTCAGAGCGTCGTCCCAGCGTTCATCGGATATAGCCTCATTCAAGCGTGCGTGTGCCTCGTGTCGCAGGCGCTCCTGCTTGAGAAGCTGCGCCACAACGCCCCCGACTTCGGGCAGGCCGGTGACAGCGCAAGACAGGTGGAATGCGTTGTCAGAGTGGTCAACGACGACCGACGCTACGGTGTTGGACAGAGCGGGGAGGAACGCCTCCATTTCCGCAAACTCTTGTCGAGACATGAACTGCCGGGCGATACCCAACACGCGCCCGGGATGCACGAACACACCCCGAGTCGTATCTGGGCCGAAGCGGGAGAGGCTGGCGGCAAAGACGTCGTCGTCCAGGACCGACTGACCGGTGCGTCTCGCTTGGATCGAGCGCGCCATCGCCTCGCGCGTAGTTGACAAAAGAACGTCGTTGCCATCGGTAGCTAAGTAAACCGCGGCGTTCTTGGGAAGCTGGTAGCGCCGCGCGTCGACCCCATTGATTTCTACAGGAGTTCCGTCGAGATTACGCGCGCCGGCGGCAACCGCGGCTATCCCGAGCACCTGCGCCCACAGGGCCTCGGACCTATCGGCGTCGATGACGGATACAACCGCTGCCAGATCGGGTACGGGCGGGTTCCGTTCGACGTCGGCAGCGGGGGGCAGGGCGAAGACTGCAAAGCTCATGATGTTAGCGAACAGCTCCCGTCCGAAATCCAGGGCGGTGACCACCGCTGGGGCGTCGCCCGAAGGCGCGGGTGTCGAATTCAAGCGAGGGCCGGCGTCGTTCAGGGCTCCGACCAGGAAGCCGGCGACGCCTGAAGGGACGCTGTTAAGCAGTTCCCGGCTGGCGCTAGGTGTGCGCAGAAGATTGTAGACGAGGTTGTGGTGGCCCGGGTTCAATCGTAGGGTGAGGTCTAAGAATAGGCCGTCACTGCCCACGCCTGCACGCCCCACCAGGGATTGCAGACTGTTGACATCAAGCAAGGCCCGAGCTACGGCGATCTCGCGATTCTGCATAGCGCCGGCGGCAAGCATCCCGTTGAGCATGGGCAGGATCGGCTTGGCATTGAGGCAGAAGAAAAGCAGCGCGTCATCGCGCTTCTGCAGTGCCGTAGTGAGGTCGGCGTTGGTTGCCAGTGAGGTATCATCCTCACCGCGCACGCGGCGTAGGACCCCATCGATCTGGGCGCGTTGAGGGCTGGCTATAATCAGTCGCGACGTAAGCGTGACGAGCAGTTCGCCCTCGATGTCGTACGTGGGAAACCCGCCGATCGGTTCGACGGGACGGCTCGCGATCGGCAGCCCGGTCTCTATGAGGCCGCGCACGATCTCCATGTCCCCCGGGTGAAGGACGACGACGCCGGCGGGCTTCTGCTTCATGGGGTCGAAGCCCGTGACGGCGATCGCAGCCCCGCGAATGCCGAGTAGTTGCCTGATCAGTGTCGGACTGATCGCGACACGCGCATCGGTCGACATGGGGGCATCGGCCTTAGCCAGCAGGCCCAGTTGTTCAACGAGCTCCTCGAGCTGATCTCCGGGTTGTCTGAGCTCGAAGTAGGCAAAAGTGGTGGGGGGCATGAGTCGGGCGAAGTCGGTGCAGGCAAGGTCCTCCCGGACGCTTTCCAGCCTTGCCTGCGCCTCAGATCTTATCTGCGGGTCCGCCCCCTGGTCGGTAGCTACCTCCCGATACGCCTGAGCCGCCCCAGCGTAATCACGCTGAGCCGTTTCAAGGTAGTATCCCTTGTAGAGCTTTTCCGGCGGTGACGCGGGAGCACCGCCTCCTGCGGCACTCAGCGGAACCAACGTGGCAAGGCAACAAGCTAGCAGAGTATCACGACACATGACTGATCTCCCGTTGGAAAAGCGCGTGACGTCGTCGCCCTCCGCCGGTGCGGTGGCTTCTCGCGATGGCAGCGCGCGCCGTGTGCCACACGAGGGAACGGGCTTGCGTCGGGCCTCTCCGGCAAGGGGATTCGGGGGGAAGTCTCGAGTATTCCGGACAAGGCGACAGATTCGTACATGAAGATGGCGCGCATTGCATCCGAGGTCAAGATTCGTCGCGCATTTGGGATTCCAGCCGCTCGACTCTCTCGAGAAGTGCGCGGCACCGTCTGATCCATTCCGGGAGTTTGCGCAATGAGGCCTGCTCACGCAAGAAGCGATGGTTATCGGTGCCGGGGATTCCGCGAATCACCTGCCCGTCGGGTACGTTGCGCATCACCGTCGACTTTGCGGCAATCTGAGCGCCGCTGCCGACGTGGCGGTGGTCGGACACCCCCGACTGGCCTGCGATCAGCACGTGATGTCCGAGCGAAGAGGAACCCCCGACACAAGATTGTGCGATGATGATGCAGTCGTTTCCCACGTCGACGTTATGGGCGATTTGGACCAGGTTATCGATCTTGGTCCCTCGCCCGACGCGCGTGATGCCGCTGCGGGCCCGGTCAATCGTCGTGCCTGCGCCGATCTCGACGTCATCCTCGATCACGACCGTTCCTATTTGGGGGATCTTGTGGTGTTTGCCTGCACGTTGCAGGTATCCGAATCCATCGGCGCCTATGGTTGCATTGGGGTGGATCACCACGCGGTCGCCGATGGTGACGCGCTCCCGGACGACGACGTTGGGCCACAATGTACAGTTGGTACCGATCTTCACCTCGGCGCCGATGTACACACCGGGGAATAGCTGGGTGCCGTCGCCGATGACCGCAGCCCGTCCTATAAAGACGTGCGCGCCGATGGCGGCACCTTCGACGCGTGCGTCGGTACTGACCACGGCAGTGCTGTGGACGCCGGGGTCGGTACGATCCGCCGGGTGAGCCAGGCACTCCAGCGCCGTGCACATGGCCAGATCGGGATCAGCCACCCGGATGACGCTTCGCCCGCGGGGCACTTCGCATTCGTTGGGCACGAGCACGACTCCCGCCCGGGAGGTAGCCACCCGTGACAGGAAGTCTGCGGTGGCTGCCCACGACACCATGTTAGCGTCGGCATGTTCGAGGGGAGCCACACCGCGAAGGAGGCGAGCTCCGTCGCCCTCGAGAATCCCTCCCACGCGTGCGGCAAGGTCAGCGGCGGTTATTGCTGGTCTAGCGGACATTGTCGTCATCTCTTTCTACAGCGCCAACGGCTTGTCAAACCTCCATAGGCCGGCGGTCTGGGCGGCTGCGTAGGCGGCGCGCAGCTCCGCTGAGGATACGTGTCTGTTGATGTCTTCATAGCAGATGTCTGGCTGACCGGTTTCATGTTCTACCAACCGGCCGACTTTATTCGCAGGGTGATACTGCCCCATGATGTTCACGTATGTGTCGGGCGATACTTCGTCTGCCAGCCAACGAAACACCTTCCTGCTTTCTTCCAGCATACCGGGCATGACCAGATGGCGAACGAGCAGCCCCCGGCACGCGAGTCCGTTCGAGGTGAAGCGGAGGTCTCCCACCTGTCGATGCATTTCGAGTATGGCGTCGCGCGCCCGCTGCGGATAGTCCTTTGCTTGGAGCAAGCGTTCAGCGGCTTCGCTCGATGCGAGTTTGAAGTCCGGCATATATACATCAACGAGCCCATCCATCAGCCTGAGTGATGAAAGGGAGTCATACGCGCTGGTGTTGTACACGAGAGGCACGCGCAAGCCCCGGTCGACGGCAATCGCCAGCGCCTCCACCAAGTGCGGGACGACGTGCTCCGGCGTGACCAGGTTTATGTTGTGGCAGCCGCACGCCTGCAGGGTGAGCATCACACGGGCCAGTGCCGACGGGTCAAACTCGCGTCCCGACGCCTGCTGGGAGATGTCCGAGTTCTGGCAGAAGACGCAACGGAGGTTGCACATGGAGAAGAAGACCGTCCCCGACCCTCGACACCCGCGTAGGCACTCCTCTTCCCCCATGTGGGCAAACGCCGAGCAGACCTGCGCGTGCCTGCCGGTTCTGCAGACTCCAGTACGACCTGCCAGGCGGTTGACGCGGCACTTTCGGGGACATGCAGTACAGCAACGCAACTCTTCAAGCGCCCGCGTTACCCGTGCGGGCAGGCTCTCGCGCGCGGCAGGTGATAGATAGGCTGCAGCACGTTCAGGGACGACAAAGGCATTGGACGCGTGTTGCAACATGACTGCTGTAGTCTATCACGTGTGCGGGTACATCCCACCATGGCAGAGCGAGCGGGGAGCGCGGTCGTGCGCGCCAAGCCGATACAAACGGTGTTCAGCGGTGGAGCGTGCGGAGTGCGGCGTGGGCCGATCAACCCGGCTGCGGATACGGCGTAATCGCGGCTTACATCCTCGTACATCTTAGCTGAGTTCAACGTAGAAGAATGGCGGGATGGTAACAGCGGCCACGTCATGCCCGCCTGTTGCCTCCCCGGCCTGGGAAAGGGCGTGCTCGAGGTTTGGTGCCCAGGATGCTCCCAGCCGCTTGGCTGCCGCATCCGTGCGCGGGCCGACTAGAATGACCTTCGAAAGGTACCGCAGGGCGTAGGTAGTCCAGTACCACACGGTGAAGGGGTGGAAGCCGTGATGTGCGAAGCGATGGCGATAGCATTCGATGAGGTAGGGATCGCGCGCGAAGTTCTTCTCGAAGGCCGTGCGCATCTCGGTGGGATCGGTCGTCACCGTCAGGACTTCGTCATAGAACTTCTTGTACGGAACGTGGTACTCGGGGTGGAAGAGCTCGAACACGGGGTTTAGTATTATGACGGCGCCGCCTTTCTTCACCAGCGGCCTGTTGTAAAACCAGTTGAAGACATAGCCGAGAACATCGCTTATCACGAGTACGGGGTTGATGCGTGCTCCGACCGCGTAGGGGCTCAAGTCCGCGAGCCCGAACACCATGGTATCAAACTGCCTGTGCGCTGAGACGCGCATCTGGGTTTTCAAGATCTCGAGCGTGCGCGCGTGGACGGCGTCGATATCGCCTGCATTGATTTCTATGGGGTCGTAATCGGCGTGGACGCCTCGTAGGATGGTCTTTCTTATGGGTTCCGGGGTCACAGCCATCAGTTTGGGCGTGACGCCTCGCGCGATTCTCTGAAGCCGACCGCACGCATCGGGCGCTTTTCCCAGGTGGCTTACGTGGGGTGGGTAGGTGGCGTTGTTCATCACTGCTTCCATGACCATGATGCGGCTGTGCTTTTGGATGACGCGGCTGATGCGCTCGATGGATGCATGCATTCTGGAGCCTTCAGGCTGCATGACGTGGGGGCTTTCGAGCGTCATGGCGGGGTTGTGGTGGGAGGCGATGGATTCATAATCCCCCAGTCCGACCGCGACCGACTTGTGCCCGCCGTTGAGCGGGATCTGGACCGCGTCGATGTAGATGACGAGGTCGGCCTCTACGACACTTCTGGCGACGTGGACGGGCTCGCCCTCGTGGGTTTCACCAAGATCGACGATGTTATCCCGATCTTCGGCGTCGAAGTTTTCAAGCTGTCGGGGGTAGAACTCGCGCATGACGTGACGCCCGACCATGCGTTCCAATTCACGCTGCTTCATCTTACGGTGCAAAGCCACGGCGCAAAGCATTTGGATGTTGCTCTTCTGCACGCCATTTGCGTAAAGAAGCGGAAGCAGGGCTTCGAGGGCCTGCTCGCGTATATCCGGCCTACGCGTTTGAGGAAAAGGCTGACAGTTGTCGTCGAAAGCAATCAGGATCCTGGACGACTTGTCGACCAGTGTACCAAGTGCGGGCATGCCCATGGGACATTGAAACGCTGCCGCGACTGCATGGGGGACGTCCGGTTTCCTTATGCCGGCAACGGGCCGTGGTGCATAGAGAATCTCGGCGTCATGGGGAAGTCGCGCACTTATGATGTTGTTGCCTGAGAGTGTCAGGTAGTCCATGTCGCCATGCTTCCCGCCGCGTTTGCCGACGATCTGTGCCCGGCAAGGCGGATCTTCACTCCGGTGGCTTGTGGTAGTCTTCCTCATCGCCCTGCGGGTGATCGAGCTGGGCGGCGCCTTGCGGTGGTCTGGTGGCAAGTGTGTTCAGGATGAGCTTCGCGGCTTCGATGTTGTGAAGAGGTCCGGCCTGGCGCAGTGCCCTGACAAGTTGCTGCGTGCGCTCATCAGCGTGATCGTCAGCCAGCTTGAGCAGTTCCTCCACCTCTTTCTTCCAGGACGCAGCCATGCCCTCGAAGCGTTCGGGCTCGTCGTCGTGACAGTCCATGCACGCGGCATTGATTGTCTCCATGTTGCTGGGGTTGGAGGGATCGTGGCACCCATCACAGGTGACGGTTGCGGCCATGGGATCCGCGTGGATGCTGAACGGCGCAAAGATGTCGAGCGTGCCCGCTCGAAACTCGCTCTGTGCGGTGTGGCAGCCTTCACAGGTGGGCAGTGGGGCCTTGCCGCCAGTATGGCATTGGTCGCATCGCAGCTCACGGTGCGGGCCCTCGAGCGTCAGCGGATGCACGAAGTTCCCCTGTCGCAGGATGGCGGTACCGCTTTGATCCGCAGCCGGGTTGAGGAACGTATGGCAGACGTCGCACTCGTGGCTAATCGGCTTGCCGCGCTGGTTCACGTGTTTTCCCTCGTGGCATCGGAAGCAGCCCGGGGAGATAAGGTGGCCGATGTTGTCGGGGTACGTTCGCCAATCGACCTTCATCGCGGGAAAGAAGCTGCGGCGGTAGATCTCGCGCACCATGTCGATCGCGTAGTTGACCGAGGCTTTGCGCGTATCCCAGACGTCCGGATAGTCGGTACGGTAGAACTCGATCAAGTGGTTGGCGATCTGTCGCTCTGCAGTCGCCAGGTCGGGATAGGGGCGGACCAGCGCGTTGACGGCTTCGCGTTTAATGAACGGGATAGTGGTGTCGATTCGCCCCGTCTCGAGAAAGATGTCTACAGCGTCCTGAGGGGAGCGGAACTTGTGTGCGGGCCTGTTGTGGCAATCCATGCAATCTAGGGTCCTGACCTTTCCTGTCGGGCGTGGATCGGAGCTTGGGCGGCCGTCGGAGCGGTAGATCGACTCGTTGCCCGCTTGATCGATGTACCTTACCCATGGGATTACCTGGAGTTTGTCGTCGGTTGCGACGTAGTCGATGCGTCCGGCGAGTGTCATGTGCATGTGGATACCCTCCGCCCGGCCGATGGTCTCGTCCCCCCCACCGGTCTTGAGCAGCATGCTGATGTTTCGGCGCGTGTTGTGCTCGTCAGATGAGAAGCGTGCGATCTCGCGAAGCTGGGCCCCGAAGAACTTTTTCGGCCAATGGCAACGCTCGCACGTCTCGCGCGCCGGGCGCAGGTGTTGTATTGCGGGGGGGATAGGCCGGGAGAAAGTGTTCCGCCACATCGCGAGGACTTGACGCGTGCCAGACAGCTTCGACCTGACAAACCAGCTCGCCCCGGTTCCGATGTGGCACTCCGCGCAGGCCACGCGTGCATGGGCGGAGTGCTCATAAGTTGTAGCCTGGGGGCGCATCGCTGTGTGGCACGCCTTCGAGCAGAAGGTCGCGGAATCGGTGTAATGATAGCCGTGGTACCCGCTGAACCCGACGACGGGCAAGAGAATGAAGGTGGCTAGTACGACTATCTTCGCCGCCTTGCGCTGGTTCGGGTCGTTGAGGTCGATCTGAGGAAAGCGAAACGTCAGGCGCTGCGCGGGATCCTTCCGATGCAGCCGCCAGCTCCGCAAAAGAATCCCGAAGGGGATTATCACTACGCCGAGGATCAGCACGCAGGGAACGACAAGGTATCCGACGATATCGGCATAGGGATTGGTATGCGGTGTCACCAGTGTGAACAGGCCGAAGGTAAGCAGCGCTATCAGAGCCGCCGCCACAAGGAACATCCCCGTCATTGTGATGAAGTTGCTCCATAGCGGCGTGTAAGCGTGGTCGGCCGTGCTGGTGTTCATGGCAGGTGCCCGTGGTGACCCAGCGGTACCGTCTTGTCCCCTAGTATCCGCCTTTCCTTCGCTATTCCTGTGTGCCATGCCCTGCCTCTTAAGGCTTTTATGGTTGTCGTGTACCGATAGGCCGTACTCCAGGGCGTACGTCGTGGAGTTGCAAGCCGTCTGCTCGCTGTCGAGCCCTGGATCAGCATATCGCCGCAAGTGTCACGGTCAAGAAGAGCATGGTACCGTCTATAACGGGTTTGCCACGCACAGTTTGTGTAAAGAAACTTACGTAGTGGGCGTCTGCGCGTGGCAGGTAGTCTGGAGGAGTTTGGCCCTTACACCAATTCCCAGGAGGATACAAGCGTCTATACGATGAAGACATGTGGGCGTGTGCAACGTTGCGACGCCGTTGCGCTCCGCCTGACTGCGCAGGCGTCGAGCCTGCTGGTCAGCGGTTCCGTAGGATCGCCCACGACGATTCAGGAAGAGCGCTCCGCCTCTAGACGAGTTCTACGGCGTGCCCTTTGCGCGGGATCACCGTCCCTATGTCCTTCCAGCAGCACGCTTCGTGGCGTTCAAGTGCGGCCACTAAATCCGCAGTTCGATGCTCTGGAACGCAGATCAGCAGCCCGCCCGATGTCTGGGCATCGCACAGTACGTTCACGAGAACGGGGTCGACGTTGTGAACGACCAACTGCTCGCCCACGTGTTGCTTGGTGCCCTTGTGGGCACGCGTCAACGCTCCATCCCGCGCCAGTTTCAGCGTGTGATGCATGAGCGGTACGGCTGCGGCTTCGATCCTCAATGTCACAGCGCTGGCTTCGGCCATTTCAAAGGCATGGCCGATGAGACCGAAGCCCGTGATATCCGTGGCAGCGTTGGCGCCGACCTCGCACATCGCTTGGGCGCCGCTGCGGTTTAAGTGGGTCATTACCTGGAGGACCTCAGTCAGCTCAGCCTGCGTGATAAGCTGTTGTCTGGCGGCGGTCGTCAGGATTCCGCTGCCGATCGGCTTGGTAACGACAACTCGATCTCCGGGTCTGGCCGAGGCGTTGGTTACGATGTGCTGCGGGTCGACGCGCCCGGTCACCGATAGTCCGTACTTGACGTCTGCGTCACGGATGCTGTGACCGCCGACGATCACCGCTCCTGCCGCCTGCACCCGTTCGTGCCCGCCGCGAAGGATGTCGATCAGTATCTGGGCTGACAGATCTTTATCCGGGAAGGCGACTATGTTCATCGCCGTCAGGGGCGTGCCTCCCATTGCGTAGACGTCCGATAGAGCGTTGGCCGCTGCGATCTGGCCGAAGATGAACGGGTCATCGACCAATGGAGGAAAAAAGTCCAGCGTCTGCACAAGGGCCGTTCGCTCATCGATGCGAAATACACCGGCATCATCGAGGTGATCCGTCCCCACGAGCAGCTCGGGGTGTTCGTTTGCAGGCAGTTGGCGCAGCACCTGCACCGTCAGCTCCATAGGGAGCTTCCCCGCTCACCCGGCACACGAGGCGTAGTCGGTTAACCGCGTTTTTCTCGCTTCGTTCATCGATTCAGTGTACCGGTGGGCGAGATAGCGGGCAAGCTGCTCGCGGGAGTCGTCACAAACATCCGAGCATCAAGGCGCACGCTGACGCACAGAGATCTATCATGGCTGACCGGTCATGGTCGAGCGGCAGCCCGGACGGTCAAGCAGAGCACACCGCGGCATAGCGCGGCTGCAGTCGTCGGTGTGGGTGGCCGCTACGCTTGTTGGTTCGCGTTGCTCCGGGTGTGCTCGAGGATGGCAATCATACCGACCACACAGAGGCATTGTACGAGCAACAGGATGGCCACTGGCCAATCGACCTTCGCCAGGACAATGGCCGGCAGCCCGGTGGCCGTCGTCGCCAAGTAGATCGTCAACACTGCCCCACGCGCGGTCATCCCACGGTTAATGAGCCGGTGCGAGAAGTGACGCATGTCACCGACGAATGGGTTGGCTCCTGCTCGAATACGATGTACCACTACGCTAATCACATCATAAAGCGGCACCGCCAGCACGACGATCGGTACCAACACACCAAAAGGCGTCAGGTGCCGCCGGGGGTCATAGAATGTCGTCAGCACAGTGAGCACCGCAAGCAGGTACCCGATGACCAGACTTCCCGCATCCCCCATGAAGATGGATGCCGGCGCAAAGTTGTAGACCAAGAAGCCCAGCAGCGCCCCGACCATGACGCACGCCATCACCGGCACGAAGATCTGCCCGGCACTCATAGCGGCAATGGCGAAGATGGCGGCCACGATCGCCGCAACGCCGGCACTTAGGCCATCGGTATTGTCGAGAAGATTGAACGCATTCGTGATCAACACGATCCAAGCCACGGTGACTGCCACAGAGAGCGGCGTCGGCAATGCCTCGACGGCACGAATCCCCATCGGGCCCGCGATGAACGCAGCGACGGCGATCTGGACGGCGAGTTTGACCCAGGGACCAAGGGCCCGGCGGTCGTCGGCGAGGCCAACGAGATGCAGAACAACGGCTCCGGCGATAATCGCCAACACCGAGGGGAACTTGGCAGCGATTCCCTCCAGGTGGGTGCGGACCAACAGGGGAAGCCACTGCCGAGGCGAGCCGTCGTTCAGCATCCAGGCGCCGGCTGTAGCGCACAATATGGGCCCGGCTATGGCCAACAGAAGGGCGATGCCGCCCCCCAGGGCGATGGGCGACCCGTGCCCTTTGTGTCCCGTGGGGTGATCGACAAACCCGGTCCGTCTTGCCTGGGCGCGGATTAAGTGGGTGAGAAGCACCGCTATGGTGAAGGGGCCTAGGATCGCCCCAAGTACGACGAGATACATGGGCACGAAGTGTAGTCGAGCTGTGTCGTTCGCACCATCGGCAAGCCGGCATTTCGATTACCGGGTGTTCTCCCAGATCGCCCGGGTCACGGTGCTGGCCGCCCCTGGCGGGTCACACACTCCGACTCGCCTGCGTGGCTCGTTTGGCGTCGAAGGGCCATATCCGGTTAAGAGAGTCGCCCGCGGTGGGCTCGGCCTAGTCAGCGCAGGCTACTATGGCGCCATAGACTTCTGCGGCGCCGCCCGCGCGGAGCACTTTGGCGCACTCGTCGAGAGTAGCGCCGGTAGTCATGACGTCGTCGATTAGCAGCAGGCGCGGGGCGTGCAGCGTGACTCCCTTGCGGAGGCGGAAGGCCCCACGTACGTTCTCGACCCGTGCCGTGTAGCTCAGCATTATTTGGTGGGGGCCGCCCCGTACACGACGGAGAATCGGCACATAGGGCAGGGAATGTTGTCGGGCGACGGATAGGGCCAGCGCCTCCGCAGCGTGGAACGGTCGATTAATGCGATGCCTCCAGTGCGTGGGAACGCATAGGACTGCTTCAACATGTTCGATCCAGGCGGCTTCGCGTAGTACCTCGGACAACCATTCTGTGAGTAGCGGTTCGAGCTCGTCGTGGC
Organism: Phycisphaerae bacterium; assembly: GCA_046757145.1. Lineage (GTDB taxonomy): Bacteria > Planctomycetota > Phycisphaerae > UBA1845 > UBA1845. The sequence continues at coordinate 24,826 of JBHHXS010000003.1, forward strand.
CCTTGTACTTGTACGACCTGAGCAAGGTGCCTAGAGGCCCGTGGTATCGGCCGATGCGGGCCGTCGCTGTCAAGCGTGTAACCCGTTTGCGGCAATGCCCGCATCGTTGCTTGACAACACCGTACGGAGCTACTGATCTCGCACAGGTGGGGCAGCATGGAACCCTACGCTCCTGATCTATGCCTGCTTTGCAGGTCGAACAAAGCGAGTCGGAGCCGAGCTCCGTCCACGCCTTGCACAACACGCAGAAGCGTGGGAACAGCAGTTCTGAAGCAACCGAGACGAGCCCTGCGGCCATGGTTACAAGCCTACATGAACTCGCGGGTTGGGGCGACAAAGCACCGCGCTTCACAATTATTGGCGGGCGGGTACAATACACGTACTGAAACGATCTCGACCCAGGCCAGAACTGTTCAAGGTTGTGTTCTACATATGCGACATTGCGCCAAAGCCTCGCTGCCGGTGATCTACCTTGGCCTTGTGTGGGGTGCGGCGTCGGTCCGCGCTCAAATGCCCCCCACCAAGGTCGTGGTGCAGGAAGCTAGGGCCTTGGATCTCCCGTCGACGATTACACTGGTGGGTACGGTGGGCCCCGTAAGGCGAAGCCGGATAGGCTCAGAAATTGCGGGCATCGTGGCGGAGATGCCTGCACGCCAGGGCGACCACGTCGATTCAGGGAATGTGCTATGCCGCCTGCGGAATGACGTGTTGTCGCTACGGTTGGCTGAGGCGGAAGCACGCCTCCGCGCCCTGGAGACAAAACACCAGGAGCTGTTGGCGGGCACGCGGGCGGAGGAGCTCACGCGGCTCAAGGCGATTCTGGATGAGAGCACGGCCAATTACGAGCGCTGGAAGTTCGAACTAGAGCGCATCGAACGTCTCTACAAAGACAGTGATGCTAACACCAAGGAGTACCGGGACACGCGGGCGAGTTTTCTCGCTGCTGAACGCCGTATGATCGCCGCTCAGGCAAGCTACGACCTGGGTGTGCTGGGCCCTCGCGCGGAGGTCGTCAAACGGGCAGAGTATGAGGTGGCCGAGCAGCGCGCGGTCGTCGAGCGCATCGCAGCCGACTTGAGCAAGACGACAATCTCAGCTCCATTCCCCGGAGACGTGGCTCAACGGTTTGCAGAGGTCGGCGAGTGGATCCCTGCTGGGGGAGAGGTGGTTGAGTTGGTCGATCTTTCGTCGGTGTTGGTGCGTGTTGCTGTTCCCGAATCGGCGTTGGCGCATTTGGGCGACGGAGCCCGCGCGCGGGTGACGGTTGACGCTTTGGGTAGATCATTCGAAGGCTCCGTCAAACATGTCATCCGTCAAGCGGATGAGCAGGCGCGCACCTTTCCGGTTGAGATAGAAGTCGAGAACGCCGCGGGAGTGCTGGCAGGGGGGATGTTCGCCCGCGCTACGGTTCCAGCCGGTTCAAGCGCTCGCGTGCCGGCGGTGCCCAAGGACGCGATCGTGGAGCGGGGGGGCGTACCGAGCGTGGCGATGATAATGCCCGGGAGACATGGAGGCATGGTCGGCGTGCTTGTGAGCGTCACGCTCGGGGCTGACGTCGGCAACTGGATTGCGGTGACTTCGGATAATGTTCCTCCCGGTACGAAAGTCATCACGCGGGGGAACGAGAATATCCTACCCTTCCCCACGCCGGTATTGATCGTAGACGAGAGCGGAACGCCGGTGGCTCCTCCGCAGGGCGAGCGTACGAGTGGGATGGAGGCAGCCGCTGTCCGGCCTGAGCCTGCCGGGAAGGCGGGCAAGGGGAGTGATCAGTAGTGGGTGTCATACGCTACGCGGTCGACAATCCGGTGAAGATGGCCGTCGGAGTCATCCTGCTGGTACTGTTCGGGACGCTCAGTCTCTTTAGGATTCCCATTCAGCTCACTCCCGACGTTGACAAACCTGTCATAACGGTGACGACCGTATGGCCCGGCGCAAGCCCACAGGAGGTGGAGAGTGAAATCGTCGACCGGCAGGAGGAGAAGCTTAAGAACGTCACCAATCTCGAGAAGATGACGTCGACATCGCGTGAGGGAGTGGCGAGCATCGAGCTCGAGTTCCCCGTAGACATCGACAAGAACATTGCCTACCGCGACGTGTCTGACAAGCTCCGCCAGGTCAGCGGTTATCCGGAAGAGGTGGACGAGCCGATCATCTCCGCCACCGATGACGATATGGCCAACACCATTGCATGGATGATCCTGTCATCCCAGACGGGAGAAGACATCGGCCACCTCAAGACGTTCGTAGAAGATCAGGTCAAGCCCATCCTGGAACGGGCTGAGGGGATAAGCGAGGTCCCGGTTTACGGCGGACTCGATCGTGAGATCCAGATTGAGATCGATCCACACCTGCTGGCCTCGCGCGGGGTGACTTATCGCATTGTCGAACTGGCACTCAGGGGCCAGAACAGGAACATATCGGCAGGTACGATCACCCAGGGCAAGCGGGATTACACCTATCGCACGGTGGGTGAGTACCGGAACGTCAGCGATATTGAAGAGACGGTCATCGCGTACAGGCCGGACGGCCCAATCCTGATCCGCGACGTCGCAAAGGTCATCGACGGCCATAAGAAGCGATACGCATTCGTGCGGAGCAAAGGGCGCTTCGTAATAGCTATGCCCGCCAGGCGCGAGACCGGCGCGAATGTCATCAAAGCGATGAGGAACCTGCGCGAGCGCATCGCCGTCGTCAACGCTGAGATTCTCGCCCCTCGTGGTCTCAATCTTGAGCTGACGCAGGTTTACGATGAGACGACGTATATCTGGAGTGCGATCTGGCTTGTAGTCAAGAACATATTCTTCGGTGGGTTTCTGGCGATAGCTGTGCTGCTGCTCTTTTTGCGTAGCAGCAGTGCCACGGGGATTATCGCTGTTGCTATTCCCATATCGGTTGTCGGTACGTTCCTAGTGGTTACGGCGTTGGGGCGCACGCTTAACGTCGTCATGCTGGCGGGGATGGCGTTTGCGGTCGGGTTGGTGGTGGACAACGCTATTGTCGTTCTGGAGAACATCTATCGTCACCGCTCGCTGGGTAAGGATCGCGTGCGTGCCGCCCTTGACGGCGCCCACGAGGTTTGGGGTGCGGTGCTTGCCAGCACCTTGACGACGATGGCGGTTTTCCTGCCGGTCATCTTCATCCACGAAGAGGCGGGTCAACTATTCAAGGACATCGCCATCGCGATCGCCTCGGCCGTGGGTCTGTCGCTGATCGTGTCGGTCCTTGTCATCCCGCCCCTTGCGTCGCGGTTCTTCTCAGCCTCGCGGGCCACGACTTCGGACGGGGGCGGGAACTGGGTTGTCGCACGATGGATGGCATCGCTTGCGACCGTGGTGAACCGCGGTGTTTGGCGGCGCGTAACTGTGGTCGCGGGCCTATCCGGCCTGGCGCTGGCAGGAAGCCTGGTGTTGACCCCCGCCACGGAATACCTGCCTGCTGGAAACCAGAACCTTGTGTTCGGGTTCATATTCTCGCCGCCTGGCTACTCCATGGATGAATTCCGGCGCATGGCAGCGATAATCGAGGATGGTGATCCCGATGATCCGCTTGATGGGATTCGCCCGTTCTGGGAGGCGAGTCTGGGTTCAACTCAAGCGGAGCGTCTTCCACCGGTGGACATTCCCGTGGGCAAGGACGGCGCCGTTGTGCGTCGGGTGATGCCGCCACCCATCGACAATTTCTTTTACGTTGCGTTTGGTGGGTCGGCGTTCATGGGTTGCACCTCGAAGGAGCCGGTCAATGTAAAACCGCTTGAGTACGTGATGACCCGCGCGGGGCAGCGTGTTCCGGGGGTTTTCACGTTCTTTACGCAGACGTCGCTGTTTCGCGGGGGCAGGAGCGGCAACTCTGTTGATATCGAGGTTCGCTCGGACGATCTGGAGGCGGTGGTATCCGCCGCCAGCGCCATAATGGGTAAGGTCATGGAGATGGGGTACGGTTATCCTTCGCCAAGCCCACCCAACTTCGCATTAGGTCGGCCGGAGATTCAGCTTGTGCCTGATCGCGACCGGGCGGCTGATCTCGGGTTGGACGTGCGCGACGTTGGGTTTACCGTCGAGGCGTGCATAGACGGTGCTTTCGTTGGCGAGTTTAACGATCGTGGCAAGAAGATCGACATGGTTCTGAAGGTAGCCGGCACTGACGAGGCGACGCCTGAGGAGATCGGGCAGATACCGATTTACACTCCGTCGGGCCACGTTGTTCCGCTTGCCTCGGCGGTTATGCTGCATCGGACGACTGCCGCGCAGCAAATCAACCATATCGAGGAGATGCCGTCGGTGACGCTGGCGGTCAAGCCCAAGACAGGGGTTCCTCTGCAGGCGACCATGCGCGAGATCGAGGATCAGATCATCGCCCCATTGCGTGCCGCCCATGTTGTCCCCGCCTCGGTAATCACGACACTGGCAGGTACGGCGGACAAGCTGACGAAAACCCAGCACGCGCTGATAGGTGATTTCGCCGGCGTGGTTGAGCGTCCGCGGCTGCTGGGCATGTCGGTGCCGCTCTCGGTGGGGATGGTGGTGGTTCTGGGCTTGGCCTCTGTCGCGGTGGTTCGCCTGGTGCTCGGTGCGCGGCACGCGGGTTTGACGGCGCTGTTGCTGACGCTCCTGCTTATCGTGGGCTTTTTGCTTCTCAACCCGCGCTTGCTGCGAGTGATCCTGGAGTCACGGGCATGTCTTGCGTTGCTTATAACTTACCTTCTGATGGCGGCGCTGTTCGAGTCGTTTGCGTATCCGTTTGTGATCATGTTCTCTGTGCCTCTGGCTGCAGTTGGGGGGTTTGCGGCGCTGCGCGTCGTGCATCAGGTCAGCCTCTACGACGTCACCTCGCCGGTACAGCAGCTCGACGTGCTGACCATGCTCGGTTTCGTCATACTTGTGGGTATCGTCGTCAACAACGCTATTCTGATCGTGCACCAGGCACTCACGAACATGCGTCGGGACGGCATGGAGCCCGTGCGCGCGGTTATACGATCGGTAGAGACGCGCACTCGCCCCATCGCCATGAGTGCCTTGACGTCTATCTTCGGCATGTCTCCGCTGGTGATCATGTCGGGTTCGGGCAGCGAGCTTTACCGGGGGCTGGGCAGCGTGGTCGTGGGTGGATTGCTCGTGTCCACGGTCTTCACACTGGTTGTCGTGCCTGCGATGTTTACGCTTTTCCTCGATTTCCAGGCGTGGCTTCGTGCAGCGCCAGCGTCGTTGCGGAGGGGTGCGCTCGGCACGGCGATGGGTGTGCCCACGCCGGCCGCGTCCCCCTCGAGTCGTGCATGAGCCGATCGACGGTCATGCCGGACTGCCGGCCGCGGGTGTTCTGATTTCATCAACTCTTCGAGAGAGGTAATCATGGATCGACCAACGGTAGGCATAATAGGGACGGGGATCATGGGAGAGCCCATGGCCCGCAATCTACTGCGGGCCGGGTAT
>JBHHXS010000004.1:0-28281 GCA_046757145.1 Phycisphaerae bacterium
GTAATCTGTCTAAGTAGCTCAACGGTACCGTCGTAGTCCCCGAGCCGTTCGGTTGCAACGGCCATATGATACTTGGCAAGCACTTCACCCGGGTCCAGCTTCAAAACCATGCGGAAGCTCTCCCGCGATTCCAACCAGCGAGCGTTGGCGGCGTAGGCGATGCCCAACGTCGCGTGTCGAGAAGCATCCTGTGGATCGTCGCGGGCCCATTCGATCTGCCTCATGAGATGATCGCGGACCTGCGGGTCAAGCGCATCGAGATCATCGGGCACGACGACGTGGACAGCGTCGGGGTCGGTGTTTCCCCGAGCGTCCCGGAATCGCCCGTCGCTCATGTAGCTCCCCGCTGGAACGAGCATCAGGAGGACGAGCACCAGAACCGCGCGGACGTTCATTTCGGGCCGCCCTTCCGGTCAGACCCGCGGACGTCATCGCGATCGAGGGAGGAGGGACAGGGTAGCAAATAGTCACGCCTTGAGCAGATCGGCCAACTTCGGCTCGTCGAGTACGCGATCGGTCGGGACCATGGTGATCACGTCCCAGGGGCATACTTGAGCACACAGCTTGCACCCTATGCAGACCGTCAGATCAATCGTGCAGATTCCCATCGCATACCCGGGATGCAGCGGATCTGCGATCTTGTCGATACAATCGACCGGGCAGACGGTCACGCACGCATCGCATCCGGTGCACAAGTCCTCATCGAGGATCGCCAGTTGCTTGGGTAGTTTTTTCTTGCCCATCGGACAGCCCGCCGGAAGAACCAAGCATTCTGGTTCTTCCAACTAACATACACTAGTGTAAGCATCCGCGATGCGTCACACAAGGCGTGCCTGGTTGGCGTCAGGCGCGGGTTTGCCTGTAAGGCGTTAGTCGCCGATTCTCGGACCGGTGCGGCCTGAGCACAGCGCGAGCGCGTTGTTCGGCGGCGAAACATGCACGTGCGTACGGCCGGGGCATGACACCTGTCTTTCCGTCTGTGTCTACCTCCCTGCCCCTCTATGGGGCATGCAGTGTCTTACAGTAACACGTTTCCCGGGGCGGAGAGAGGCCGCACGCGGCTCCAGCAGATTCCCGGAGTGTATCGCCTGCGCAGCTGTCTGTTAGAATCACGCTGACATGACACGGGACGAGCTTGAACTTGTTGAATGGCTTCGTGCACAGCAGACGTCCTCAGCTAGCGTGGGACTGGGGATAGGGGACGACATGGCGATCCTGCACGCGCCCTCGAAGCTAATACTCGTTTCGAGCGACATGCTGCTCGACGGCGTTCATTTCGACACGACTGCACACGACTCCGGGGAGATAGGTCGCAAGGCAATCGCGTGCGCTCTGAGCGATTGTGCTGCGATGGCCGTTCGCCCGCTGGCTGCCACTGTCGCCGTTGCCCTGCCGGCGAAGGCGCGGGCGGAGGCTTCGGTTAGTGATTCATTCGACGCTAAGATGCTGTTTCGGGGTATGTTCACGGTTGCACGGGAGTATGGCCTCGCGATCGCGGGCGGAGATACGACGCGCTGGCCTCACCCACTTGCGATCGACGTCGCCGTCACCGCTGCACCATTTGAGGGTATCGACCCTGTCACGCGGTCTGGTGCATCGCCGGGGGACACTCTCTACGTAACAGGGTCTCTGGGAGGGAGCGAGTGCGGACGACACCTGAGGTTCATTCCCCGCGTGCGGGAGGCGCAGGCCCTTGCCGCTGCCCTCGGACCACGTCTTCATGCCATGATCGATATCAGCGACGGGCTGTCATTGGACCTGTGGCGGATGTGCGGAGCATCGGGTGTCGGCGCGATCCTTGACGAAGGGGACCTGCAGGCCGTCATCAGCGAGGATGCAAGGCGACTGGCTGCCGAGTCGCAACCCGGTCAGCCAAGTGCACTGGACCGTGCGTTAAGCGACGGAGAGGACTTCGAGTTGCTTCTGAGCGCGGTTGGTGAACCGCACGTACCTGATGTGCGATTACACAGGGTCGGCACCGTCACCGATTCACTTCTGCAGATCCGTCTAGCTGACGGTAGCGTCGAGGCGCTTGAGCCCAGGGGATTCGTGCATTGACGGTGCGCGCCGAGGAGCTGCAATGGCGTTCCGCGTCGCCGGCGGCGACCTTCGCCTTAGGGGAGACGCTGGGCACGAGGCTGTGCGGCGGGATGACGGTGGGCCTTGTCGGACCTTTAGGCGCGGGTAAGACGATCTTCACCAAAGGCGTGGCTGCCGGCAACGCGGTCAGCGACGCCGGACAAGTAACCAGCCCGACTTTCACGCTTGTGCACGAGTACCCGGGGCGCCTGTTGATGTATCACGTTGACGTGTACCGGTTGAACTCCTGCGCGGAGCTGTTGGCGTTGGGGTTCAACGACATGATGCGCCCGGATTCAGCGGTGGTTATGGAATGGGCCGACCGCGTCCGCGAGGTTATGCCGGACGAGACTCTGTGGGTGGAACTGAACGTACTCGGCGCGACGGAGCGCACTGTATCGCTGGCTGCGTCCCACGAACCCGCGCTGAGCTGTCTTCACACCCTGCGCTCGGCCTAGAATTGACATCGACGTCCCGCGACTTTAACGTCACTCGGACGTTGTTCAGCATGCTTAGGAGAGGGCCTTGGCACGGCAAGACGGCAGGGGCGCTGTAGAGCTGCGCCCGGTGGAGGTTATCCGCGGGTATACTCGCAACGCCCCCGGATCTGTTCTTATCAGCACCGGCAACACAGTCGTGCTCTGCACGGCATGCTGGGAGGCGGACGTTCCGCGCTGGAAGGCGGGTCAGGGCAGCGGGTGGGTCACTGCCGAGTATGACATGCTGCCCGGGGCGACCACCGAACGCCGCCGACGCAGCCGCACCAGAATCGACGGGCGGACGCAGGAAATCCAAAGGCTGATAGGCCGATCGCTGCGAAGCGTGATCGATCTGGAGGCGTTGGGAGAGCGTTCACTCCTGGTTGATTGCGACGTGCTGCAGGCTGACGGCGGTACTCGGACGGCAAGCATCACCGGGGCTTACATTGCCGTCTGCGATGCCGTGCGCACAGCACTACGAAACAAGCTGATCCGAAAAACCCCGGTACTGGATGCGGTTGCGGCTGTCAGCGTGGGGCGCGTGAACGATCGGCTGCTCCTGGATCTCGACTATTCGGAGGACTCGGCGGCTGAGGTGGACATGAATGTGGTAATGACCGGTTCGGGCCGCTTCGTGGAGATCCAGGGAACAGCGGAGGAGGCGACTTTTACACGCCCCGATCTCGATAGGCTGCTTCGACTGGCGTCGCGTGGGATCAGGCAGCTCATCGAAGTACAACGCAGGGCTCTTAGAAGACGACTGCGATGAAGGCGCGACAGCAGTGCAGCCTGGCTCGCGACGCAGGTGGGGTGACGCCGCCTGCAGGATCCACAACGTCGGCCGGCGGTCGCTGCGTGGCTGCACGCGGTCGCGCGTATGCGGAATTGGCTTGCTTCGGCGCACTGCCGCCAGGGCGAGCTCTGGTGCTGTGTTGCGTCGCAGTAGTGGGGTGCGCGCCAAGAGGTACGGCGTGGACGATACAGTGCCTGGAGCTGCGTGGCCCGCAGCACAAAGAGCATATCAAGCAGATTGCCGAAACGCTCAAACGTACGCCCGGCATCAGGCCTCACGACGTGTTCACCAGGGACGGGCCCGACGAGTGCTCACGACTTTACTATGGCACGTATTACCGCAGTATTGACAAGAAGAGCGGCCGGCGCGCGATACCCAAGCAGATGCGGAGCGATCTGGAGCTTGTCAAGCAGCTGGGAGCTGGGCCGGGCGAGTACTATTTCCTACATGCACGGAAAGTGCGTATGCCCACGCCGGATGTCGGCAACCCTGAATGGGCGTTGTCGAGCGTTGATGGCGTCTACACTCTGCAGGTGGCGGCTTTCGAGCCTACCGACGACTTTTGGGAGTACAAGCAGGCCGCTGCAGATTACTGCGAGCTGCTGAGGGCGAAGGGATATGAGGCATACTATTACCATAGCCCGACCAAAGCCGTCAGCATGGTAACGGTGGGGCTGTTCGGCCGCGAAGCAGTCCGGACATCCGGCGACGGGAGGACATATTACAGCCAGGACGTGATCGAGCTGCAAGAGCGTGACGAACTTCTCAAATACAATTGGCTTAACGGCGGGATCTACCGCGTGAAGAACACCAAGGGGGTGATGGTCCCCGTCCCTTCCAGGCTCGTGCGACTCCCGCAGGCGGATGAGAGTATAGAATGGTAGAAGCGCCCACCATGCTTCTGGCCACCAGCAACCCGGGTAAGGTGCGCGAGGTGCAGGCGATTCTGCGGGGCCTGCCAGTTGGGTTGACGACGTTGGCGGACCACGTCGATCTGCCCCCGCCCATCGAGGATGCCGCCACCTTCGAGGGTAATGCTCGTCTCAAGGCGTTGTACTACGCCCGCAGCACACGATGCCTGACGCTTGCGGACGACTCCGGTCTTGAGGTGGACGCCTTGAACGGGCAGCCGGGAGTGCGCTCGTCAAGATACGCCGGCCCCCAATGTGATCCCGCCGCGAACAACGCCAAGTTGATAAGGGAGCTAGCCGGCGTGCCGCCTGAAAGGCGCACCGCACGATTCTGTTGTGTGATGGCAGTTGCCACGCCGAAAGAGGTCGTTGCCACGGCTAGCGGCAGCGTGAGCGGTGTGATCATCGATGAGGCCCGCGGAACTAACGGTTTCGGCTATGATCCGCTGTTCTTCGTCCCCGAGGTGGGTTTGACGACGGCGGAGATGGCACCTGAGCAAAAGAACCGCATAAGCCATCGGGGAAGGGCGCTAGCGGCGATCTGGCCTGACATCGTACGCCTTCTGAATTGTCGGACGGGTCGGTGCGGTCAGTCGGCACGTAGACCCTGAGGCTTGGACGACGTCGACTTCCTGTGAGATTCGATCCCGGGGTGTTTGCGCCTCATACGGGCCCGCGGGGGACACTCAAGCGGTTGCCGTCAACAGGCAAGAAGCTATAATCCCCCCTTTGCAGTCGATGTTCTAGGCGTGCAGGCGAGTTGGAGAGCCGTGATTGCAGGGTTCGTTCGTACCACGACAGATGTTCTTCACGAAGGGTGTCGGCAAGCACCGCCAGAACCTGCAATCATTTGAGGAAGCGCTACGGGACGCGGGCATCGCGTCGTTTAACCTGGTGCGCGTGAGCAGCATTTATCCGCCTCATTGCAGGATCGTCTCTCGCGGCAAAGGCTTGCAGCAACTGACCCCGGGGGAGGTCGTATTCTGCGTGATGGCGGAAAGCCGCACCAACGAGCCCAACCGCCTTGCCGGGGCTGGAATAGGGCTCGCCGTCCCCGCCGACAGGAGTAACCACGGGTACATCGCTGAGCACCACGGATTCGGAATGACGCAGCGCGTGTGTGCGGATTACGTTGAGGACATGGCAGCCACCATGCTCGCCCGCACGCAGGGTATCGATCTCGATCCCGACACTGCCTACAACGAACGCAAGGACATATACCGGGCGAAGGGGCTGATCGTAAAAACCCGTGCGATCGTTCAGACCGTCGAGGGAGACAAAAACGGGCTTTGGACCACTGCACTCTCTGCCGCAGTGTTTGTGCTCTAGCGCCCGGGAAGAGCCCGGAGGGCATGGCAATGGCGCTCTCACAGCGCGGTGGTAGGGGGCGTGTGATTCGTAGGAGGCGGTCGTCGGTGCATGTGCGCTGCAGACGGCCCCGGAGGTAGGACGGACGCCGCCTTCACTGGTACCGACCGGCGCTGATGCGTCACGGCGGAGGATGCATGGCCCATCAGACTGAAAAGCAAGCTTGCCCGAAGCACCCTGCCCGCCTCAGTGGTTTAATGATCGAGCCACTGATGCTCGAGGGGAACGAGAGCGTCGCTGATCTTATCGACGGCGTGTTCGCAAGGAGCGGGTTCAACGCCCGGCGGTTGGCTGCGGGTGCGCGGCTGTTCGTCGCTATGCTCGAGGCCGATGCCACGGTCGCGGTCACTCTCGCCGGTGCCATGACCCCGATCGGAATGAGCGGCGTTATCATCTCGTTGATCGAGCGGGGATTCGTCGACTTCATCATTTCCACCGGGGCCAACCTGTATCACGATCTGCACCGTCCATTTGAGTTTCCCATGGTGCAGGGGAGCACCGATGTCGACGACAACACGCTGGCGGATGAGGGAGTGGCACGCATATATGATGTGTTCATCGCGGAAGATGACACTCTCGTAGCCACGGACACGGTTATTCTGGATTCCGTAAGGCAGCTGAACGGTGCACAACCATTCTCTACTGCCACGCTGCACCACACACTAGGCAAGCTCATCTGGGAGAAGGCACGGTACCCTGAGAAATCGATGCTTGCCGTCGCCGCAAAGCACGACGTTCCCATCTACACTTCCTCGCCAGGCGATTCGTCGATCGGGATGAACCTGATCGTACCTCAGATGTTCGACGGGCCGGTTAACTTGAATCCGATGCTCGATGTCATCGAGACGGCTGCCATCGTTCGTGACGCGGATAAAAACGGGGTGATTGAAGTCGGGGGAGGGTCGCCCAAGAACTTCTACATGCAGACGCAGCCCACGCTTCATCAGATCCTGCTTGACAAGTCAAAAGGCGGGCACGACTACTTCCTGCAATTGACGACGGACTCGCCGCAGTGGGGCGGGCTCTCCGGGGCGACACCCGCAGAGGCTAGGAGTTGGGGGAAGCTCAAGGACGCTTACAGGAATAACATCGTGGTTTATTCCTGTGCTTCTATAACCTTCCCGATGATCGCGCAGTACGCCCTCGTACGTGCCAAGCCGCGCCGACAGCGACGTCTGTATTCCCGCCTCGACGAGATGGTGCAGTCACTCCGCACCGCCGCCGCCGAGAATCCCAACCTCCGCGCACAGCACCCGGAATACTTCGGGAAAGCGTGACGAGTCATGGACTAGCTGGGGCCACAGCCGATGAAAGCCACGCCCAACAACTTCCTCGGGCTTGAGCCGAAGTTCAGCTCCTATGACGATGCACGTTTTGCCATCCTTCCGATTCCGTACGACTCAGCGGCATCCTACCAGGCGGGGACACGCAACGGGCCTGCCGCGGTGATCTCCGCTTCGCAGCATGTCGAGCTGTTTGATGAAGAGTCGGGGCGGGAATGTCATAGGGCGGGCATTGCAACGCTCGACCCGATCGCACCCAACCGGGCCGGCCCCGAGGCCATGCATGAAGACCTGTTCAGAGCGGCGCGGCGCATTGTTCGTGACGGCAAGTTTCTGATCGGCCTGGGAGGTGATCACAGCATAAGCTCCGCCCTTGTCCGGGCGGTGATGGCAAAGCATAAGAAGCTCTCAGTTCTGCAGATCGACGCTCACCACGACCTGCGCGACACCTTCGAGGGGACCGCGTACTCGCATGCATGCGTGATGCGTCGTATCCTCGGTCTCGGGGCGTCGATTGTATCGGTAGGCTCACGTACGGCGGATGCCGACGAGAGCCGGTTCATGCGGCAACGCCGGATTGTCTCTATCGGTGCGCGACAGTGTCACTTCTCCTCCGACTGGCTCGATCTGGTGATGGCAGCCCTTGGTGACCCGGTGTACATCACGATCGACATCGACGCCTTCGATCCCGCCTACGCACCGGGTACGGGCACACCGGAACCTGGTGGCCTTGACTGGTATCAGGTAACCGGCCTGCTACGCCGCACAGCAGCCGAGCGGAAGGTCGTCGCCGCCGACGTCGTCGAGGTCATGCCCATCCCCGGGCAGGTGGTCACCGAGTTCCTTGGTGCAAGACTGGTCTACAAGCTGGTTGCGTATGCACAGCATGGAGCGGAAGGCACGCCCAAACGCTAGGGCGGGCCATCTCGCGTAAGAGGAGTCTGTCAAGTCTCGCTTGCGGTATGCGCGGACGATGGTGTTTTCGGCTGCATGGGCCTGCTCATGGGTGGGGGCCCCACGAGCTGGCGTCGCAGTAGTCCTCGTATACAATCCATAAGGGCTCGGAGAGCGCGGGGAGGCACATGGAGGCAACGCTTCTCCAGAGATGTCGGCATGTCTGCCGTCTGGGTTCTCCCGGTGTGCACGATATGAATGGCACCGGTTGACACCTGTAGCATGGTGAAAGGGCCGCTGATGACTACAGCTCTACATCAGGACAGTGATCGGATCGAGACCCAGGATTGGATTGACTCTCTCAAGGCTGTGATAGCCCGAAGCGGGCGGCCGCGCGCTCGTTATGTACTCAGTGCACTGGTTGAGTGGGGCAAACGCCACGACGTTGTGACCCCTTTTGCCGCTACAACACCCTACATCAACACCATTCCCCTCGAGCGCCAACCGCAGTACCCGGGCGACCGAGCGATTGAGCGCAGGCTGAAGAGCCTTATCCGGTGGAACGCCCTGGCAATGGTCGTGCGCGCCAATCGCGTGTCGGCAGGCATAGGCGGACATATATCCACGTTCGCGTCGGCAGCTACCCTGCTTGAGGTCGGATTCAACCATTTCTTCCGAGCCCACACCAAAGACCAGGCGGGTGACCAGATTTATTTCCAGGGCCACAGCGCCCCCGGGGTTTATGCGCGGGCCTATCTGGAACGCAGGCTCAGCGCCGCTCAGCTCAGCAACTTCCGTCGCGAGCTGAGCCCAGGTGGGGGGTTGTCATCCTATCCGCATCCGTGGCTCATGCCCGACTTCTGGGAGTTTCCCACGGTTTCGATGGGACTCGGACCTATCAACGGAATCTACCAGGCGCGGTTCAACCGCTATCTGCAGGATAGGCGACTTGTCGACACCTCATCCTCGCGTGTGTGGTGCTTTCTCGGTGACGGCGAGATGGATGAGCCGGAGGCACTCGGTGCCATCACGCTTGCTGCCCGCGAGAGGCTGGACAACCTGATCTTCGTGGTCAACTGCAATCTCCAGCGTCTTGACGGCCCGGTCCGCGGGAACGGCAACATCATACAGGAGCTGGAAGGGACGTTTCGCGGGGCCGGTTGGAACGTCGTCAAGGTGATCTGGGGGGAAGACTGGGACCCGCTGCTCGCTGCGGATACCGATGGGCTGCTCGTCGAACGCATGAATGCAACGATTGACGGTGAGTGGCAGAAATACACCGTCGAGTCCGGGGCGTACTCGAGGGAGAAGTTTTTCGGAACGGATCGCAGACTGCTTAAAATAATTGAGCACCTGACGGACGAACAAATCCGCAAGCTGCGGCTCGGAGGACATGACCCCGAAAAGGTATACGCAGCCTTCAAAGCCGCGTGTGAGCATCAAGGGCAGCCTACGGTGATACTTGCGCGCACGATCAAGGGCTATGGACTGGGTGAGGCCGGTGAGGGGCGAAACATCACGCACCAGCAGAAGAAGCTCGACTTTGAGGAGCTCCGACATTTCCGTGACCGGTTCGAAGTGCCCATCCCGGACGACCAACTCGACGAGGCGCCGTTCTACCGCCCGCCCAAGGACAGCGACTTGTGCGAATACCTGCTGCAACGCCGCCAAGAGCTTGGCGGCTTCGTACCCCGCCGACGCGTTCGTACGGCTACGCTGCCTCCGCCGGGCGATGAGGTGTTCAAGGAGTTCTATGGTGGTACCGGTGAGCGCGAGGTGGCCACGACCATGGCTATGGTCCGCCTGCTCACCAGGCTGATGGACGACGACAAACTGGGTCGGCTGATCGTCCCGATCGTTCCCGATGAGGCCCGAACCTTCGGTATGGACGCACTGTTCCGCAAGTACGGCATTTACGCGCACGAGGGGCAGCGTTACGAGCCGGTCGATTCACACCTGCTCCTGTACTACCGCGAAAGCAAGGATGGGCAGATTCTCGAAGAGGGTATCACCGAGGCGGGGGCGATGGCCTCTTTCACTGCTGCCGGCACCGCAAACGTCACCCATGCGATCAACACGATCCCGTTCTTCTTTTTCTACTCGATGTTCGGGTTCCAGCGCATCGGGGACTCAATCTGGGCGGCCGGGGATGCGCGTTGCCGCGGGTTCCTCATCGGGTGCACTGCCGGTAGAACGACACTCTCGGGCGAGGGTCTGCAGCACCAGGACGGTCACAGTCATGTCCTTGCGAGCACCGTGTCCAACCTGATTGCCTATGATCCCGCCTACGTCTACGAGCTTGCCGTCATCGTTCGGGACGGTATTCGCAGGATGTACGACGAGCGGGAGCCGGTTTTCTACTACCTCACAGTGCAGAACGAGCCTTATCCGCAACCGCCTATGCCGGCAGGCGTAGAGGAAGGTATCCTCAAGGGCCTGTATAAGTACCGATCCGTTGAACAGCACGAAGGCAGGCCGCGCGTGCATCTGTTCGGCAGTGCCGCCATCTTGCGGGAGGCTCTGGCCGCCCAGGATATCCTGGCTGAACGTTTTGGCGTGGCCGCGGACGTGTGGAGCGCGACCAGCTACGCCCAGCTGCGCAGAGATGCGCTCGCGTGTGAACGTTGGAACCTCCTTCATCCTGAGGGGCCCAGGCGCATACCCTACATATCACAGGTGCTTAACGATCAACCCTTCCCGATCGTCGCGACGGGTGACTATATGAAGCTTGTCCCCGACCAGATCGCCCGCTGGGTACCGGGCGGGTTCTGCTCACTGGGCACCGACGGGTACGGGCGCAGTGAAGCCCGGGCTGAGTTGCGCGATTACTTCGAAGTCGACGCAAGGTACGTGACATTGGCTGCTCTGAACGAGCTTGCCAAAGTCGGATTGTTCGACCGTGCCGGACTGTGCCGCGCAGTCAAGGAACTCGATATCAACCCGGACAAGCTGGACCCCGTGGGCGTTCCGGGCCGACACGGACTGAACGACTGAATCAATCTGCGCCGCCAAGACGGCGCGCCGATCTGCACGGACGGGAGAACAGCGGCGCCGGTAAGCGCCGCTGTTCTCATGTGACGTCCGTGCCACATCATCCTTGCATGCCGAGTCCGAAGAACGACCCGCCGAACAGCATCATGATTAACGCGATGACGCCCATCCACAAACCCATACCACCCATCATTGAACCTCCTTTAAGACCCTGGCGCGGATTATTCGGTTGCGAGCTCCACCAGTCGCCGCCGCGCCAAGGCCGGCGCCGTTGTTCGGGGACGAGGAGCAACGAGTCCTTCGCGTCCTGCAACCCGTTTGGAGCAGTGCCGTTAGATAACCAGCGTCTCGGTTCCAAAACCAGACAGAACCATCCAAACGCCAATGAGTGCCAGGATTAGTTCGAGAACACTTGACACTCCAGTGGCCGAGAAAACCCCTGTACCGCCCATCTCGGTGCACTCCATGCCGCGCGACCTGAATTGCTCATCAGTAGGCCACACGATGGTCGGGCCGCACAAACGTCGCGCCTACGTCCTGATGTGCAAGCCCATCAAGAAAGAACCCGTCAACCAACGCGCCGTTCCCATTTGCCGACTTCCTGATTCGTACGGTGCACGCCGCGTGGATTCGATCAATAACGAAGGAGGAGCGCCCCGCGTCCGTAGCCACGCCCAAGCGTCAGAGAACAGTTCTTCCCAGCTCCTTGCCTCTGAGCATAGTATTAGATGCTCGGGCCCCATGCTTCCTTCCCTCGAGCGGCAGATTACGTACGCGGAAAAACTGTATGGCGCTCGTGGACGGGCGCCGATGACCCTATGACGTGGTCGGCAGGCCCCTGCAACAGCTCAGTTTCGCCCGGCTATCCCTCGAGCAGGAATCCGCAGACTCTATTCGCGCCATGTCCGGCAGGCGTGTCAGACGGCGAAGCACGACGTCTGCATAAGACGGGAGACTACTCTTGACGTCATTCGCTGCCAACGGAGTCTCCGGAAGTAGCTGCAAATCCCGTCCGAATCGTCCACGGGGCGTCCTCGGGTTTCCGTACACACCGAGAATCTACAGCGGCGGGTAGACAGTACGTAGTTGCGACTCGAGTCATAGACGAAGCATCCGAGCCGCGGGCTCATATCTGGGCAGTGCCACACGGGAGGGCCTGCACTACCGCGACCAGTCGTCACCCGGGGCGAGTCTCGGGAGTGTTAAACCACCTCGACGGCAGCGCCTGCGAACAGGGCCACGCGCTTTGCAAGGACGCTCGATCCCTCAATCAGATTCCCATTTCCGCGTACGCCCGGGCGATCTTCTCCAGCGACACGACGTAAGCAGCAGCCCGCAGATCGCTTACGTGTTCACGCGACCGGTACACTTCACGGATTTCGCGGTACGCACGGCACATCGTGTCATCAAGCCCCGATCGAACCAGGTCAAGTTCGCTCGCGCCGCCGGTGATTCGCGCAGCTAATTCTTCCGGTACTCTGCGTCCCAACGCCCCTTCGATCGCTGCGACGACAGCTTTCCCCCGAACCTGTTCGAGCCGATTCTCCAGGCGTCCTAGACGGACATGGGAAATGTTCTTGATCCACTCAAAATAGGAGACTGTCACGCCGCCTGCGTTCAGGTAGACATCAGGAATGATGACCTTGTCATGCGACCTCAAGTACTCATCGGCCTCGAACGTGATCGGTCCGTTGGCGGCCTCGGCAATCAGCGGGGCGCGGACGCGCGGCGCGTTCTGCGATGTGATCTGTCCTTCCAGGGCTGCGAGGAGGAGTACGTCACACTCGGCTTCGAGCACGGATTGTCCCCTTTCTACGTATTCCGCCTCGGGGAACCCACGTACGCCGCTCTTCTCGTGCAGGTAGCGTGAGACGTCCTCGACGTTCAGCCCGTTGGTTTCGTTAACCAGTGCTCCGTCACGCTCGATGATGGCGATGACCCTGACTCCGTCTTCCTCCTGCAGGAACTTGGCCGCGTGGTAGCCGACATTGCCCAGGCCTTGGATGATCAATCGCTTCCCATCGAGCCCGCCCGCCAGGCCAGCCTGCGCCACGTCTTCTTCGTACCGGAAAAACTCTCGCAGACCGTATTGCACGCCGCGTCCTGTGGCCTCGATTCGACCTTGTACTCCTCCCTGTGTGGCCGGCTTGCCCGTTACGCAAGCGATCGCATTTATGTCCTCCGGATACAGCGAACGATACTCATCGGCGATCCACGCCATCTCTTGCGGGCCCGTTCCCATGTCCGGCGCGGGGACGTTGAGGCTCGGGCTGATGAAGCCCTTCGCAGCCAGATCATGCGTGAACCGCCTTGTGATGCTCTCCAGCTCGCTCTTAGTGTAGTTGCGGGGGTCGAGGCACAGCCCTCCTTTCGATCCCCCGAATGGAACGTCGACGAGCGCGCATTTGTATGACATCAGTGCAGCGAGCGCCTCAACCTCATCCTGCGCGACAACGGAGGCGTAGCGTATGCCGCCTTTGACCGGAAGCCGGTGCTCGCTGTGTACCGCCCGCCACCCCGTAAAAACCTCGTATTTGCCCCTGATCTCCACCGGGAAACGAACCTGGTATACGGACTGGCATCGCTTCATCTTCTCGACGATGCCGGGTCGCAGGTCGAGCGTAGCCACCGCCCGATCGTACATTCGGTTAATGCTCTCGAGGAACGACAGATCAGCCTGTGTCATCAGGGTTCTCCATTAGAGGGGTGTTTGATCATCCCGGCGCCAGGCGCCGTCGCAGCGCCGAATAGCCTGGCGTGGTCATCCTCACCGGCGTCGTTCTCAGGGATGCTGCCGCCCTCCTTCATCCGGCACATCAGACGGAGCTCGCGTCGACGACCGCCCACCTTCATCAATTCGCTGACGGTTGATCATATTCCATGCGTGTGCCACGATGCAACACCCGGGCATCGCCGCTACGCACGCCACAAGGAGTCCGGCGAACCCGCACGCGTATACAAAGCGACCACGGATCGTCGTGCTCCAGGGGGATATCAACTGGATTCTCACCGCGACCGCCTTGGTGGCATCAGCGGGTCGGCAGCCGCGCGACAGGAACGCGTCAAGTAGTTGGTTTCTCCCGATCGTGCTACGGGCGACTCCGGCAGCGTCTTACCGCCTTGACATGAGACTACTTCGTTCGCCAGGCAGCACCTGCAGGTTTGAGGTGCCCTGTGCTTCCTTTGCACCTAAGAAATCGACCCGCGCCCGGACGAATTCCTCCCACGGCCCCCATCGAACGTCCCAGCCGACCGGTTCCTCCAACACCCCGGTCCCGAGGTCGTCGATCGTTTTGCAGTAGTAACAACCGTAGTACGAGTCGTAGTACCATCCGTCGATGTAATCGACGAAGAAGTAATCATCGTATTCGTACCAGTAGTCGTCATAGTACCAATATCCGTCGTAGTACGAGTAGGGGTCGTTATAGTAGTAGAAGTCATCGTAATAGTACGCGTCGTAGGGCCGGCCGCCGCCAAGCAGTACCGTGACACCACCGCAGCCCGCACTGACGACGGGTGCGACGATCAGCACCGCCCACAGGGCACCCCGTGATGTCCTAGCGCATGAATGCATGCACCGGCCTCGAGCTTGCAGTTAAAGCGTTTACTCTGTCCTTCGATCCGGACTGTCACGCGTCACGGTTTAGAGCACAGCCATCGATGATGCGCGTCAGCCCGCGACGTGCTGCTCTGACAAGGGGCCGAAGAGCACCAGCCAACTCGGGTGTCCGCCCGGTTACAGAGGCCGAATAGTACTCCTGCAACGGAGCACCTGTCCAGGGCGACGTGCCGAACCGGCTCAAATGTTTGCAGCCGACTATTCACGGCTACCGTTTTAGATGCATGTGGTGCACGATTTCTTCCGGGCATCCGAGGAATAACTCGGAAGCGTATGGCAGCGCCATGATGATGGTGGCACAAAGACCGGTCCCTGTGCCTATGGAGCGGGTCGGCAGCAGGGGTTGCGGTCTGTACGGAAAGCTGAGGCTTGTGAGCGCTGCCGTTGGACGCGCCGCCGTTCTTAGTGCCCATGTCCGTTGCCGCCAGCCGAGAGCCCCGGAGCAACCGCCTTCATCACCGCAGGGATCTCGGTGTGTTCGTTGAGCCGAGTCAACAGGCAGTGGCACGTTGTGGGATCCGTCAGATGGACGAGCTTCCACGCCCCAACCTGGACCTTGTGTCCGCAATGCTCGCCGATGACACAGGGGTAGTTCTCGTGTGATCCGAAGTTCTCGTGTTTCATCGGGGGGTGAAACACCACTCCAAGGAACTCGCCGCCCCTGTTATAGGCGGCAGCTATTCCCGTTCTGCCCCCGATCCTGAGTTCATAGACGGCCCGCAACCGGAATCCACCCGGTAGTGTCGCAGGAGTGCCAAAGTTCAGCTCGGACGCCGTCCGCTTCGCCGCTACAGGCGTCGTGGGCTTTGCATCATATCGAACGAGGAACTTCCTGAACGCCTTCTGAGCGTCCAGCGGCAAGGCGTCGAGAAGCACGCCAAAATCGACGGTTGATGCGCGAGCAGCCGTATCAAGCGACGGCAGTCTGAAGATCGCCAGCCCGACGGCCAGCACCACGCCCGCGGCGATCGCCCAGGGTGCTCTCCTGATGCGGAGGTATCGCACCGGAGGTGTGAAGGAACCAGTCCGCTCAGCCTGCCCCAGTCGTCGCTCAACGGTCGCCCAGAGCGAGCCCGGGACCCTGACAGCGGTCGGCTTCGCGATCCCGCCTGTGAGTTCACGCAATGCCTCTAGCTCAGCCTGACAGCTTGAACAGAACTCGATGTGGGCCTCGACCTCGTCCTGTTCCACCGCCGACAGTTCTTTGTCAACGTAGCGCCCTAGCTGGCGTTCTATCTGTTCGCAGCACATTTCGGTTCGCCCCCGGTCGCCACATATGCGACGCTGGTCAACTGGCAGACCTCTCGGTTGGGACGCAAGCCTATTAGTTAGATGCGCGGAAAAGAACGCTCCTTCCATTCAGCTGTAACTTTTTCGTAAGATTTCCCGCAGCCTGTCCCTGGCGCGATTCAGGCGGGACGCGACCGTCCCCTCGGCGCATCCTAGAACCTCAGCAATCCCCCGATAATCCAGTTCTTCCTGATACCGCAGTAGGAGCAGGGCCCGATCGTCGGGAGGGAGTTCCGCGAGGGCGCCCTCCAGATCCAGTCGCAGGTCGGTCCTTGGCCGCTGCGCCTCGGTGGGTCGATTCGTGGCAAGAACCTGTAGCTTCGCCGTACCGACGCTCTGACGCCGTCTGAACTGGAGCGCCTCGTTGACGGCTATCCGGTAGAACCACGACTCGACGGCGGATCGGCCGTCGAACTGGTGCAGTCGCTGAAGCCCCTTCACATAGGTTTCCTGCGTCAGGTCGAAGGCCTCGTCCGGGTTGCCCGTCATGCGAAGAAGAAGTCGATAGATGCGTACGGACGTCTTCTCAAACAGCTGACGTTGAGCTTTTCTCTCCCCGGCTCGACATCGTTCGATAAGCTCTCGGTCGTTCACGCATCCATAACCTACATTCGCACCGACCTGCCGACCGAAACGCCATCGTCCTCGGCCTGCCAGTAATGGTAGGCCTACGGTATTCGCCATCCAGCCGCCCCTCGTAGTGAGCAACTCAGACCCCCGGAAGGGGTCATTCTAGCCTCGCAGGGCAACGGGTGAAACGGATGAGCCGCTCCATTCGTGCGAATTCGCCCAACTTATGCCGAGCATTGTCACGTCATCCTCGAAATCCTCCTGTCCGCGGAAGGCCCGGACGCGGTTCAGCACGGCGGAGAGCTGCTCTTCGAGCGGCATGCGCCTCATGTCGGCGAACAACTCCGATACGCGCTCTCGGCCGAACTGTTCCCCTTGTGGGGACATCGCTTCGTGTATCCCGTCGGTGAAAACGAAGAGCCTGCTGCTTGGCACGATCTCAACGCCGGCGGTTTCATAGGTGGCATCAGCATCGACACCAAGGAGTAGGTCGGCGTTGTTTAGCACCGTTACGCTGCCATCCGGCCCGGTGAGCACCGGAGGGTCGTGGCCTGCGCTTACATACTGGACGCTGCCGGGCTGCCGCCCCAGCCTGACGAAAACCGCGGTCGCGAACAGACCGGCCGCCGCAATGTCACAAAGGTCGCGGTTCAGGCCGCGCACAATCTCGGCAAGATCGCTCGTCGCGCGCGTCAGGTGCCGTAGCGACGATCGCAGCAAAGCCGTACACAGCGCTCCCGGGACCCCGTGTCCCGTGACGTCAACCACGGCCAAGAGCGCGGAACCGTCGCGCAACGGTACGATGTCGAAGAAGTCGCCCCCGACACTCGCCGTTGGTAAGAAGATAGCTCGAATCCGGTAACCGTTGACCGTCAGGTTCCCGTTGCCCACCAGGGCCCGTTGAATCTCGCGGGCACGCTGCATTTCGGAGACCCGCTGGCGTTCCGTTCGTCCCAGCGTTTGGACCATCTGGTTCATGCCGTGGGCAAGATAACGAAGCTCGGTCGCTCCGCGCGGTTCGATGCGCTGATCGAATCGGCGCTCGCTGACTGCGGATACCAGCCCAACGAACTCACGCAGTGGATCCCGCACCCAGGCGAGCAGGCATACCGCTGTTACCCCGAAGAGAACCACTACCAGGAACCCCGTCGCTGCTGCCCGGCTGATACCTTGTATGCGGAGGACTTCCTCGACCGGCCGGAGCGACACCGCGACGACAAGATTGGCCTCGTTGTCAATGTTCAGCGAGTAAGCCGCAAACTGTTCGCCGCCCAGATCGAACGTATGAACCCTGTTAGCAGCACTAGTTCTCATCCGGTGTTCGAGCTCGGGGCCCGCGCGCTCGTGCGCCCGAACGAGAACCTCGCCTTCCGCACCAAAAACGGCGATGTGATGCCCCGGCGAGGCGGAGGTGGTCATCTGCCGGCAAAACCCGTCCACAAATCGCTGGAAACTCCTAGCATCGCGGAATTGGCTCCACGCGGCGCGCAAAACCCGCGCTTCCTCTTGCAGTCGGCTCAGAGCATGCTGAATCTGCGTACCGGCGTCCCGCCGATGGTCCACCCAGACCGACAGGGCAAGAACGGCAATCACGGTGACGTTAACGACGGCGCCGAGACGAAACGCGAGCGAGTTCCACCAACGGGGGCGGGAGCTACGATAGAGAGACGCGACACCCCGGTTGTACGACTCACCTGGCATAGACCCTCCGGATAGGACTCGGATAGCACGGCCGGGGCCAGACACAGGCGCCGCCCATCCTCTTAGATGCTCCAGACCGGTCCTCCCTTCCTGAAAATATGCCGACGAGAACCGGATTGAAAGAGAACGGCTCGCTCGTACGTCCAACTCGACAGAGCCCCGATCCCTGAATGTACGTCGACTACCGCAACGCCTCGTGCGGCGACGGTGCACACGTCCGAGACAGCGGAGGCCACCTGCGCTCAAAGAAAGCGCTCGGCCCGAGGGTATTACCGGTCGCCGTGGGCGGCTCGATAGAATCGGTTCGGTTTTCCCAGGAAGTTACGGAAGGAATCCGTTCCACCGCGCATCAAATAAGTAACGGCCTCGCAATAAGGTCGGGAGTCTGGAGCGGCTGCACCAAGGCGTTTAGGCCACGCGCGGGTCTGCTCGCGGGGAGACGTTAAGATGGCAAAGCAAGAAGCAGGACAGAAAGCCCAGGCGACCACCCGGATCACCTGTTTAGCCCCGAGCGCTCACGAGATCGTTTTGACGGGCTCCTTCAACGACTGGGATCCGGTCGCACTGCCTATGACCAAGAGCGCCGACGGAGAATGGACTGTCGACCTGGAGTTGCCACCAGGTCGGTACGAGTACAGATTCGTTGTCGACGGGGTGTGGTGCTGCGAACCTCACTTGCGAACTGATCGCGGGGATTGTGGAGACTGCGTGCCGATCGGGTTCGGCCCGTTGAATCGCGTCCTTCTTGTTCGGTGACACGGTTCACCTCGGCGAGGGCGTTGTCGCTTGTCACCATTCATCGGGGTAGCGCAGCGATGTGCTGTTCGATCTGGAGGCTGCGCCGATGCCGACCCGATCCGTCCTGCTTCTAGCCACACACCAATGGCGGCGCCTTGCGATCGCGGAGGCACTGCACGGCGCGGGCGTCGTTGTCGTCGAAGCGATGGACGTACACCAGGCTGAGGCGACCCTCAGGCAGTTGCGATTTGATGTTGTTGCCAGCCTCTTCGTCGGTCTGAGTGACGGAATCATCGAGTTCCTTCACGGTTTGTGTGCTGATCACCCGGAAACGCGTGTCCACGTCGTTCATACGCCTGTTGACAGTCACGTGCTCGCGGATCTCAGGGCTGCTAACTTGACGAACTGTCGGAACGAGGCATGACCCAGCCGGTACACCGGCTTGTTCGAAGGTTCCATCAAGTCGAGCGGCGACATCAATCGCTCTGTATCAGTAAGAGTAGCCACACAGTGGACCCAAACCAAGCGGCACGGCACGAACGGGAGGCAGAAGTAGACAGACGCTGCGGGAAGGAACGCGACGTACCGTGCATCTAAATAAATAGCCTGATAACACAACGGCTGCCCCAGCGGAGTATCGAATCATGGCACCGAAGAGAACACTACCGAGTTTCACGCTCGGCGGCGGGGACGGCCACGAACGGCCGTTTCAGGAGCTCCTGGCTGATTTCAACATTCTGACGATCAGGCGCGTTCCCGTGCCATCGCACGGTCCGGCCACCAAGCTTCTATGGAGCCTTCTGGCCCAAAACCGCGGCGCCGGGGACGAAACTGTTCGGGGGTTCGACATTCGCTCGCCGGACCGGTTCTGCGAGACATGCTCCGTTTCGCGCATCGTATTCCAGGGAGAGCATCTGGTAACCATCTGCGACAGCAGCGGAGCGATCTACCGGCGGTTCGGGGTCGTCGGGGATGACCGGTTCTTCGTCATCGGTTCCGACCGACGTGTGATTGACGCGGGTTCAATTCGGGAGATCGCCCGGTTGGGGATGCGGCTCGGCCTGGATGGGGCTCCATCGCGGCATCGCATCGCGCGGGCGCCGCCCGAGCAGCACCAAGCGGGATCGCGTCAGATCGTCTTCGATGCAAGGTCCCCAACGTGTCGTACATCTAATTGAATGGCTTGATCGCCCACCGGCTGCCATAGCAGAGGACCTGATTATGTTACGCCTGAGACTTCTGCCGGATTTCCGGCTGGCAGACGGGGAAGGCCGCGAGCAACCGTTCGATGACTTCCTGGCGGACTACAACGTCATAATGCTGACTCACGTGGCCGAGGGAACGCACAAGCCGGCGGCCGACCTGCTCCGCGCCCTTGTCGCGGAAGGCCGAGGTGTGGAGGGTGTTCCGGTTCGCGGTTTCGACATCCGATCGCTCGATGGCTTTTGCGATCGGTCCTGCGGACCGCACATCGTCTTCCAAGGGCGCGAATTCGTGACGATATGTGACAGCGGCGGGTGAATCCGCCGTCTCTGGGGCGTGGAAAGCGATGCCTGGATTCTGATCGTCAACGCAGGCCGAAATGTTCTTGATGATGGTCCATTCGCGGAGATCGAGCGTCTTGCGGTGCAATTCAGCCTGGACGTGGCCTTGTCGCCACATCGGGCTGCGCGGGCGCCGCCCGACTCGCAGAGTGTGGACCGCAGAGACGGCGCTGCGGAGTGACTTCGCGTTCACCCAGCAGGCGGCAATTGGTTGAGCGGATTGAGGGCAGACCGGCCGGGCCGAGCGCCGGCTCGCCGTGAGCTGGACGGCCCGGTCGTGGGATCAAGCTAGGAGCGCAAGCGAATCGGCTCGGCGAGGCCGAGCGAATAGGCCTGGCGCGTCGGTCGACCGCTTGCGTTCCCTTGATCATTCACGAACACGCGGCAGCCTTGTTACGTTGAGGAACGCGTCGCATGGGGCGCG
The DNA here is from genome assembly GCA_046757145.1 of Phycisphaerae bacterium. Classification (GTDB taxonomy): domain Bacteria; phylum Planctomycetota; class Phycisphaerae; order UBA1845; family UBA1845. The sequence continues at coordinate 20,685 of JBHHXS010000004.1, forward strand.
GTAGGGATGCGACAGCAACCGGCGCACGAACCCGCGTGACAAGCCGGAGAAACAACGTATGTTCGGCCATCATTCGGGTTCTGGCGGATTCAGCTTGCTCTGGCTTCTCGCGTCACTTGCGATGGGTGCATCGTTCAGCTCAACACAGTGCTCCAGAGCACAGGGACAGCCGATCGCCCTTTCTCTTGGTCGCACCGTCCTCACACATCAGGGGTTTGAGGAGACGGCAGTTGGCGACCAACGTGCCCGCGGTGGTCCGCCGTGCCGTGCCGTTCCGCTCGGGACGGCGGTTCAGGAGACCAAGGCATTGCCCGGATTCCTGACAGGGCTGTTCGGGTACGAGGGCTCTATGAAGCAGGTCGGGATTCCGAATCCGTATCACGTGTTCTGCGCGGAGGGGCAAAGTTCCACATTATCGGTACGTGGGAGCGCCAGGCCTTCACACAAGAAATGTCCGTATTCGGATGGAAGGCCGGGCCTTGCCTGCGCATCCAACTCTATGTGAGTATCGAGGTTCGCTCCGGCTCTTGGCCCTGAACGCGTAACGTGGATCACACGAACATGTGGACCGGTATCATCGCCCCAATCGCGTTTTGCGTCGGTTTCTTCGTTGCGTCGTTGCTTGCATCTGCCAAGGCCGCCGACACGGAAATGAAGATGCTGCGCAGAACCGCGCCGTCTCCGGACGACTGCTGCGGGGACGCGGCGCCGGGCTCATCGGCTCCGGAGATCAAAGGCGCCGTGCACGCGAAGGGTTCGTCCGAGCGCGGTTCCAACCGTGCGGAGCTGCGGGCTGGCCGCATACCCATTCAGAATGATCATCGGAGGTTCGAAGCGACATGATCGTACTGTTCTTCAGAAGCCTAGCACATCGTTGGTTCGAACTCGTCCTCACGTCCATCGTGGTGGCAGTGGTTGTTGCTACGCTCACGACACAGCGCGCTTTGTCGTCATCGACCGAGGCACAAGTCCATGAGCTTGCCCACAAGCTCGGGAAAAACATGCTCGTCGTGCCGGCGGCAACGGACCTGTCCAGCTTCTACGCGATGGAGTACGGCGACACGTTCATGCCGGATTCCTACCCGGATCTCTTACTCAGCTCCGAGCTGAGCACACCGATAAGCCTCATCCAGTCCCGTCTATACGGCAACGTCGAGCCTCAGGGGGTACCGCTTGTGCTCGTGGGCGAGCAGACCAGACGGCGTGGCCGCGTGGTCGATCCTTTCGCCTCCGATCGGGTGATTGTCGGCAACGCCGCCTCGCAGAGACTGGCCGTCAACTATATGGATCGCCTGGATGTCAACGGGTTTCAACTGACGGTTGCAGGTGTGACCGACAAGCCTCCCGATGGCCTTGACGTCGGCGTGTTCGGGCCTCTCGATCTAGCGCAGGACGTTCTCGACAGACCGAGCGAAATCAATGCCATGCGACTTGCTGGTTGCTGGTGCCGGCTGGACGTCCCCAAGCTCGCCTTGCAAGTCGAGGATACCTTGCCGGGCACCAGGGCCGTTACGATTGCCGGCATGCTCAAAGCACAGAAAGGTACGGTTGCGACGGCGAAGCGCTACTCCAAGGTGGCACTAGTGGTCACGATTGCCCTGATCGCCGCCCTTGTTGTGGGGCTCATTGCATCACAGGTTCGGCGGCAGCTCCGTCAAATCGGCTTGCTGCTCGCCACGGGCTCTTCACCGTGGTTCGTCGTGCTGCTGTTTACGTGCAAGGCGGCAATCATAGGCTTGCTCGGCGGCATTGGGGGGTACCTCCTCGGCGTCCCGCTGACAGAGGACGTGGCTGCGCGGATGATCGGCGTCGGCCTTCCGGTCCCGACCGGGCTCCTTTTTCCGACGTTGATACTAGCGTTCCTCGTGAGCGTGGTGGCTGCGGTTATCCCCGCAGTCTGGGCGGCGCGCCTCGACCCAACGAGGGTGCTCAGGGAGGTCTGACATGATTCAAGTTGACCATGCATCCAAGTTGTTTCCGGGTAAGAACGGGCAGCCCGTCACCGCTCTTCGCGACATCTCGCTCGACGTTGAGCAAGGCGAGTTCGTCATGATCGTCGGGCCGAGCGGCAGCGGGAAAAGTACGCTTCTGTTTACGATCGGCGGCATGCAGCACCCGACCAAAGGGAGGGTGCTGTTCGCAGACTGCGACGTTTACGGTCTCAGTTCCACAAAGCGGGCTTCGCTCCGGCGGATGCGCATCGGATTCGTCTTCCAGACGCTCAACCTTGTGCCCTATCTCAGTTGCGTTGACAACGTTGTTGTCCCGGCGGTGTTGGCGGGAAAGGCGAGACGTACAAGCCTTCGACGTGCGAAGGACCTTCTCGAACGGCTCGGACTTTCGCACCGCCTGAAACACCGGCCGTCGGAACTCAGCGTCGGCGAGCGTCAGCGCGTCGCCTTGTGCCGGAGCCTGATCAACAACCCCGACGTCATTCTCGCCGATGAACCGACGGGCAACCTCGACGAAACGATGACCGGTGAGGTCATGGACGTTCTTAGAAGCCTGAATGGGGAAGGCCAGACCATCATGATGGCCACCCACAATCCTCTGCTGGCGGGACAAGGAACTCGGCTGGTGACGCTACGGGACGGATCCATTGTGCTCGACGAGCGGTGCCCCCGCGAGGAGGCGTTGGTATGAGCCCTTCGCTGTGGCTCTCGTTTCAGGAGCTCACAAAGCGTCGCTTGGGAACCACGATCGCAGCTGGGATCATCGCGCTGGCGGTTGCGTTTGCCGCAGGACTGGAGCTGGTCGCGCGAGCTCGCGAGGCCGCAGTGGCTGCAGACCTGGATCAGATCGGCCCGGCGATCCGCATCATCCCGCGCGGCAAGACTGCCAGGGACCTAGCCCGTTTCGAACTGCAATCCGCGCCGTTTGACGCGCAGGATGTTCGCCGTCTGCGACGCGAGTACCGATCAATGGTGTCGTCTATCGAGGGTCGCCTCTCCCTGAAGGTCCCCTTCCGAAATCGCCTGATCCCCGTAGTAGGGGTCGCTCGGGAGACCGTTGTAGTCACGTTCGAGGATCTCCGCAGGCTGTCGGACGACAGGGTGTTGATCGGTGCTGAACTCGCCTCCGATCTCGGTATATCTCAGGGGCAGGCATTCACATTGCAGGGTCAGCCCTTCGAGATTCTCGCCGTTCTTCCAGAGACGGCGAGTGAGGACGACACCGCGCTGTTCGTCAACTTGCGGCACCTTCAACGCCTGTTCAGGCTTCCCGACAGATTCAACGAGATACGGATCTTCCCGGCGCCGGGTGCGGATATCGACGCCCTCGCGGCGTCGATCGCTGCCCGGCGGCCTGACATGACGCTACTCACCACGCAGCGAGGCGCGGCGGCTGAGCAGTCGATGCACGGAATGCTGCGCGAACACCGCCGCGTCCTGTACGTCGTGACCGGCGTCGTCATCGCCGTGAGCGTTCTGATCTGGTCGTACATTAACGGAAGCGAGCGCCGGCTCGAGTTGGCGACGCTGGTCGCGGTAGGAGGCTCCGCGTGGACCGTGGTGTCGATGATCCTGACTCGCGGTGCTCTGCTCGGTGCTTTCGGGGCAGTTCTGGGGTTCCTGTTGGGCCTTGCAATAAGCCTTGCACAGGATCTTGAATCGACGATTTGCGTCCTACCGGCCCTCGACCTCGCCGGGATCATTGTGGTTACGAGTACGGTGCTGTCCGCCTCAGGGGCGCTGCCAGCCGCGGGGCTTGTCGCGGTCCAGGACCCGGTAAAGGTGCTGCAGGACGCCTGAATGACGCAGGCCGATACCCAAGTCGACACGCTCACTTTTTTTCAAGCTCGTGGAAGACGCACGGAGGTCTGTGCATCCAATTAAGTGTAAGGGCCGGAACCATGGACCCGAACCGCGCGGTTCGGGTCAGGTCAGGACAACATCTACAGAGGAGATTGTCTACGATGAACCGTTTTGCGAAGCAGGTTTTCATTGGATCGGGGTTCGCACTTGGAGTGGCGTTGGCCCCCGCGATGGCTCAGCACGACGGCCACGGGCATGGCCGTGGCGACGCTCAGCACGGCGAGAAGGCATCCTCTCCGGCGGCGCTGCCCACTTGCCCAGTTACGGATGAACCGGCGAATCTTGCCATCAGCGCCGCGACCGACGAAGGCCCCGTATTCTTCTGCTGCAAGGATTGCATGTCCAAATACCGAGCGAACAAGGCGAAATATGCCGGGAAGGTCGCTGAGCAACGCAGAGTCCTGGCCCGCCGGCCTGGCGTGCAAGTGACCTGTCCGGTGTCCAAGGAACCCGTCGACCAGGAGGTCTTCCTCGAGCGCAACGGGCAGAAGGTCTACTTCTGCTGCAAGGGCTGTATCAACAAGTATCAAGCCGACCCCGCGAAGTACGCCTCCGCACTCGCGAACAGCTACACCCATCAGACCAAGTGCCCAGTCACCGGCGAGGACATCGACCCACAAGCATTCACAACCGTCGCTAGCGGAATGTCCATCTACTTCTGTTGCCAGGGCTGCGAGAAGAAGCTCTTCACGGATCCGCAGAAACACGCTCCTCGCCTGGTCGCGCAAGGGTTCACGATCGATGCAAAGGAGATGGTGCATGACGCGGACGAGGAGGCCGGTCACGACCACGACTCGCACGGCCACGGCGGACACGATCACGATCATTGAGACATCCGTGCATTTACTTCCGACCGATCGTATACTCTGACGTTCGATGATCACGGTTGCGGTTTGGCAGCTTTGGCGCGGGATCCGCATCCCTTCTCGCCGATTGTGACTTCGTGCAGCGTTACGGGATGGGCAATAGGTACGGTTGGAGAAGATGAAGCGTCGCGTAGCATCAGACATGCGGTATTGCTTGTGGCTCCGGAGTCTAGCGGTGGTCGCAGCGTTGATTACGGCCATGGGTGCACACAGCCGCGTGGCGGTCGCCCAGGCGCCGGTCAACAAGATGTGTCTCGTGATGCGACTGGAGGAAGCTGATCCCGCGATTACGACCCAGTACGAGGGCAGGACTATTGCGTTCTGTTGCGAGAACTGCCTGAAGAAGTTCCTGGCGAACCCCGAGCGGTACGCCGGTCGATTGACCGCTTTCGAAAACGACGCAGAGGACCACGCGGAACAAGACCACGATTCGAACATAGGGGCCTCGCAGAGCGCTCACGATCACGATTCCGAAGAAACGGAAATGCCGCTGCTCGCGCGCATTCACCCGGTCGTGGTACACTTGCCGCTGGCGGGCGTTCCCATTGCGCTGGTCGCCGTGATCGGCTGGCTCGTCAGCCGAAAGAAGTTCTTCGCTAATGCCGACGTTCCTCCGCTCGTGCTCGCTGCTGGTTCCTCGATCCTCGGCGTGATCACGGGCAACGTGGCCCACGATTCCATGCGCTTTTCCGAGGCGCTGCACGAGTATGTTCGCTGGCACCAGTACGCCGCGACGTCCCTGATGATCCTCCTGTTGATTCTCTGTGCCTTTCGTTTGTGGCGTTGGCGCGGGCTGAAAGGCAAGTGGCTCGTGGCGTATGCGACCGGGTTGGCGATGGTGTCGGGTGTTGTCTGCGTCGTAGGATACTTGGGGGGTAGTCTGGTCTTCGGGCCTGACCACCTGTGGCCCTGATGTTGCGGTGGACTCCCTCATTCCTCGTGCGGAAGGTAACGCGGCTGTTGTGCATCTAACCAGGTGAGGCAGCAGGATTAGATTGGCGCTAGTGATTCGGAGCCAAGCCGTGAAGCCGACCATGATCACGCTGTTCACGGCCATCGGACGGTTTGGCGTATGTGTTTCTCCACAAGCTCGAGGAGGTGGGGTGATCCAGGGCGTAGTCGGAAACCGCTTCTCTGACTTCACGTCGTGGGACGATCGCGGCGTAGCGCAGGACATCGGCCGGGGTCTTGGCGACTTCACCGTTTTGGTCTTATCGGAATGCGCTAAGAACCCCCATGGCCCGGTGTCGAAAGATCTTGTCGATCCTCTCCACGCCGAGCAGAAGTCGGGTTCTGCCGAGACGGGCGCTTACGATGTCGACTCGTGGAAAGACAGCTACCCGGATCACGGCGATCGTGACGTTTTAGAGAGTGGGCGATGCGCCTTGAGTATGTGCAAGGTGCGCTCTTACGTTCGTGCTCTTTACAGCGTCGACACGAGCGACAAGATTAGCGTCATCGGTCCTGATCAACGCATCGTAACCCGAACACCGGGCTCGGACTTCGAGATGGCAGCTGTAAGCCTGAGCAGCATGTTTCACGACGACGCTGTCAGCGTCGCTCAGCAAAGATGGCTGGCCGTATGACAGGTCTGTTCACTACGAGCAAAGGTGCCGCAAACCCTCGCCGGTCGGCCCGCGCGAAACCGTCAAGGTCGCCCGGACTACTTCGTGGCAGGCGGTCTCGGGCTGACGACTCAGCGGCGATTGCCACTCGGATTGGGGTCCGTGACAGAATCGACGGGGCGCGATCCGAGCCCGGAGCGCGAGCGACGGGTACATCATCATGACGCCTACGAGCCCAGGTCGTTCCGAATCCACGTGGTTGGGTGCTCTCGCACGTACCCCGCGCCGGCGCTTGGGGCTCGGATCCCACACCACGATCGCCAGGAGACCCTGGGCGACGCCGCCCAAACTGTCACGCACCACTCGGATTGTGCCTCTAGTGGAAGACCTGGAGGCACTGCGAAGCCGGCATGGCCTTGAATCACGGTTAGAACACGGGCTTGGTGTTCTTCTCGAGAGGTTCGAGGTGATGTGTGCGGAACGCTACGATGGCAAGCGGCAGGCTCGAGTACGAGAAGACGCAGTGCCGCGGGGAGACAAAGGGAATGGTTGAATTGCTGGCTCGTTTCCGTTCGGCGTTGATCTGCCCGTTGACCGTCATGGCGCTCCCGATCTTCGTACCAGGCTGTTCACTCTATCGGAACGGCACTGAGGAAGTGTCCACATACGTCGAACGCATCGCCTCGGCGCGCGATGAGGTTGGGCACTTCTACGCCCAATCGCAGGAGGCGCGCCCCGACGAGTCCGCGCCGGCGGGTGCCCCTGCCGAACCCCGGGTACTAGAGCACCTTCGTGACTTCATAATCCTGGCCTTGGAACGCAATCCCGATGTCAGGGCTTCGGAGCAAACGGCACGATCGAAGGTGGAGCGCATCCGTCAGGTGACCGCATTGCCCGATCCGTTTCTGAAAGCCAAGGTTCTACCCGAGCCGGTGCGGACCGCCGAGGGGGACAACTTCTTCATTCTCAGCATCTCACAAAAACTCCCCGTGCCGGCGAAGCTCGACCGCGCTGGCCGGGTGGCGCTGGAGGAGGTGCGTATGGCCTTGCAGCGGTTGCAGGCAACCCGCCTGCGCGTAATCGCCGACGTCAAGCGCGCTTATTTCCAGCTTTACGTCGTCGATCGCAGCATGGACGTGACACAGGCGAACCAAGATCTCATGCGGGGTCTGATAGATGTCGCGCGTTCACAGGTCGCCGCCGGTCGCCGTAGCCAGGACGACGTCCTCCGCGCTCAGGTGGAGCTGTCCAGTCTTGAGGCCGAGTTGATTACGCTGAGACAGCGTCGCGTCACCATTGTGGCCCGCCTGAACGAACTCCTCGACCGTGAACCAAAGACTGAAATCCGGAC
>JBHHXS010000005.1:0-27726 GCA_046757145.1 Phycisphaerae bacterium
TGCTCAGCGGGTGGGGGCGCGACAACAGTGTGCTAATAGTAGGAGACTTCGCAGCTATCGAGAACCGACGGGCAGGAGAGCAGATCCTGGAAGCCACCGAAAAGGACGGCATGCGCCGTGCGGAGGCGCGGCCGCGACCGAGCCCCGTCCACGGCCCGCCGCGGAAAGCTCGGACTACAACGCCGTAGAGCAGATCTCACATGTGCCATGAAAGGTATGCGTCTTCCGCAGGTGCAATTCGCCCCGCCCCCTCCCTACTTGTTCTCATCAACGGACATGTTGGTGGGTAACCTGCTAGCGCAAAGGGGATGGGTGGGAATCCGTGGACATCACGAGATTACGGGTTGACAACGTTGCCGTAAAGCCGGACGCACTGAATCCGCATGTCAGGTCAAATGGGCGGGATATGCTAACCAGACAGTTTGTCGTCACCGCGCCGCAGGTTGCCCCTAGGCGCGCATCGCTTGAGCTGTACTCTTTCTCTCTGCTGCAACAGGCGAAGAAACGGGGATTCCGGAACGCGGATTCACGTAATGCTCTAGTACAAGCTCCACTGCCCAGACGAGTAGGAAAGGTATCCATACCGCGGTAGGCGCCCAGGCAGGCATGTGCCACCTGCTCGTAAGCGCTTGGGCATGCACGGCATCGAAATACGATGCCATCCCCAGAGCAGCTACAATCCACCGCATGCGCAGGCGGAAAGGCAGAAGCACCAGCACCCATGAGACGTACCAGTAGTGCACGATTGGAATGAGCAGCAACAACGCGCCAACGGCGCCGTGGGCGTAGTCAAACCATTCACGCCGCCGAAATGACAACACGATAACAATGGTGCCGAGCAGTGCGACTCCGACTACATGTCCCAGATGCGTGTCATAGTAAGCGATTCCCAGCGTGCCCGGCAAACTGAAGAACTCGCCGCTGGCACCGAAGCGGAGCAGGCCCGTGAACATCGCAGGCCCGACGTGTGCATATGGCAAGTACGAGAGAATAAGAACCACGATCGACGCAATCACCGCCCGAGGATGGCGCTTGACAAACCACGGCGCGAGCACCACGAAGACCAGTTTGGTCGCAACAGCCAACCCCAACGCAGCCCCCGCGAGCGCCGAACGCTTCGCGAGCACAGCCCACGATGCCAAAGCCGCGAACAAGAGCATCAGACTGTCGACGTGTCCCTCGATGGCAAAGGCGGTCAGCACAAGCGGACAAAGTCCGTAGACAACGGCTCCGTGCGGCGGGCGCCCTGAACGCCGCAGGCATGCGCCCAGCAGTACCACCACCATGAGATCCCACAGAGTATGAAGTATCTTAATCAAATGAACAGAGTGGCACGCTCCACCGTTTAGAAACCGATCCACAGCCGCAACGGCGAGAAACTCTAGCTGTGCAACCGGGGGATAGATCGCGGGGTAGTCCGGGTGGTTGATCTTCGACCAGCAGGAGTCGCGCAGCTTTACCAACGTGGGATCATTCGGAGCGCTGACGAATGGACTGAAGCCGGCAAGCTGGACCCGCCCCTCCCACGCATAGCGGTACACGTCATCACCCGGTTCCATCGCGAGGGGTACCAGGCGTACGATTAGACACGCCGCCAGCCACCAACCCCACCTGCCGCAGGGCGCGACTGCCGCCTGGTGGGATCCGCCTTCGTCCGAGGCACGTCGGCAAACCGCCCATAGAACTGCTAAGTACCCCGCAAAACCTACGAAATACGCCAACTGAAACGCGCGTGCGTTGGCGGCGACGCTTCCAAGCAGTGCGGCCCACAGAACGAAGACAAGCACCAGGCCCCAGCCGACAGACGCAACAATGCGGATTCGGCGGCAGCTTGCGCTCCCCTCCTCCGCGATGCGTGCGGACGCATTCGTGCGCTGACACATCTTAGCCGATTCTCACCCGTGACCAACGATTACGGAAGGCCCCTGCAAGTGAACGGCGCCGCTGTATGTCCGGCGTCATACGTGCGGCACTCGCGGCAGCGCCTGCCGTGCCGTCTCGTTGATTGCTGCCAGCGCCCACGATGAGCACGCGCAGTCTAACCGCCCATTCGTCCCCGTGGCGCCCATAACCACGGTATAGACAAACACGTTCTCGCCGGAAGTCAAATCTTGACGGGTCCAACCCGATCAATACCGGACCCACGCCGGGTCGCCGGAGCGGGATCAAGCAACATCGCGAAACAGCCGAGACAACGAGGGAGCTCCGTCGATATACGCCCACAATCGTGCAGCAGACGGGAGCTGGAAAGCGAGCTGTCACAGGGTTCTCCGAGGACAACGGCGATACCATTTGGAAGGATGAACAAAGTGCCCGTACTTGTCCAAGATCACACGAACCGCCACGGAACAAGGGTCATAGGCAGGGACGTTATCCACCGCTGGGAGGGGAATCCGATCGTTGCTCTGGAGGATATTCCTTTTGGATGCAACACGGTGTTCAACGCAGCCGCCACAAAGTACGACGGACAGTACCTGCTGCTTGTGAGGGTCGAAGACAAGCGGGGAAGATCGATCTTCGCCCTGGCGCGCAGCGAGGATGGTTATCGGTTCGCCGTCGACGCCGAGCCCGTGATGACGCCGGCAGAAGAGCACCCGTTTGCCGTGTACGAGGCATGCGGCATCGAGGACCCACGCATTACGCAGATGGATGACGCCTACTATGTGATGTACACCGCGTACAGCCACTACGGCCCACGTTTGGCACTGGCAAAAACCCACGATTTCCACAGATTTGAAAGGATCGCCCTGATATCCGAGCCGGTCAATAAAGACGGTGCCCTGTTTCCACGCAAGATCAAGGGACGCTACGCCCGTTTTGACCGCCCAAATGTCGGAGCAACGGGGAACATCTGGATCTCCTATTCCGACGATCTGATCAACTGGGGAGGGTCGGAAGTAGCTATGACCACCCGCCCCGACCATTGGGACTGCTCACGGATCGGGGCCTCCGCCCCCCCCATAGAGACCGACCGTGGTTGGCTGGAGATTTATCACGGGGTCAAGGAAGCCGCTGCCGGACCGATCTATCGACTGGGCGTGGTCATGCTGGATCTTGACAACCCGGCGCGGGTGCTGGGTCGCGCTGCCATCCCGATTCTCACCCCGAGGGAGTATTACGAGCGCGTGGGCGACATAGGCAACGTCGTGTTCTCATGCGGTGCGATCCTCGAGGAACAGACGGGTGAGCTGAAGATGTACTACGGTGCCGCTGACACCTGTATCTGCGTAGGCACTACAAAGATCGAAGCTCTCATCGCCAGGTGTTTCGACCAAGATGACTCCGTATGACCGCGGTATGAATCTGCCCGGTGGACCTCATAGACGACGGGACGCGTAGTAACATTCGGGGCCCCCACGCCCGTTGAAAGCGCCGGACCAAGGACTAAGGTGACAGACATCCAGCGGTTTCCCGGCAACGATTCGCACCATTCCTCCGGCACCGCAGTGACATTATTCACCGCTAGGGCGTCACGGACGGCCAGGCATCGCGGCAACTGATCTTGGAGGCAGCAGTCCACGCTCCTGCAGAAAGGCGTAGATGCACCGGGCGGCAATCGCGTGGCCCAATGCCGTGGGATGGCACTCATCCAGGAAAAGGCCGTCGCCGTCCGGACCATGTTCCCGAGCATAAGCGCGAAACGCCGGCAAGAGATCAAGGTACGGTACGGCACGTTCCCGCGCAAACCGGGCCAGGCGGGCTTGAGGAACGGGCTCCGCCACGGCGTCCCCAGTGAGCTGAACGCGGTAGGGAAAGCACACGATTACGAACGGTATCACACGCTCCCTGGCGATCCCAACCATCTGGTCCATGTTTGCGAACGTAATGCTCCAGGCGTTCTTGAACTGAGCGGCGTTCGGGTCATCGATCAAGCGGTTCACCGAATAACGGGCCAGCAGGTCGTTGCCCAACTCATCGGACAACCTGCGATCCGGCAAGAACAACGTGCGAAGCGCACGGTACACACCGGAACGGCTAAGCAGCGGCGAGACGAACTCACAAGGCCCCGAGAAGCACCCGCCGTAACGCACGAGAGACAATTTCTCAACGTAGTCGTTAAGGCAGAACACATCCACTATGACATCAGGATCGTACCGCAGTCCCTCCGTCTCGAGCAGGTCGATCTGCTGCCAGGGGGAGTACGAAATCACAGAGCAGTTGACGACGGTGGCATGGGAATACCGATCGCTCGCCCGCAAGAGCTTGCCAAGCCGCCACACGAAGCACTCGTCTTCGCGAACACCGAACCCCGCGGCCACCGAATCACCCAGGAACAGGATCCGGTGTTCGGCGTCGCCTTTGGTGTAGGAGACTTCCGGTCCCGGAAGCCCGTGTGAATTGATGCGCATGGGCTCCCCCAGAAACGTACCGGTCGAACCGGGACGAAACGTCCAGTCGCGGGTCGCGTGGGGCATGTACACCTGGGGGTGGATCGCCGGAGGGCGGAACGTCACCTTTAGCAGCCCGTCGACTGACGCAAACAGCAGCACGGGCATGGCTGCAAGAAACAGTTTGGGCAGCATCGGATTCACGCCGTCTGCGCGACGCACCCACAGCAGGAGGATTGAACTCAGCAGAGCAGCCGTTATGTGTCCGATCAACGACGTGACCAGAGGGGCCCGCGCGTCGGGGCTGAGCAGCACTCCCCAGACCTGGGCAAAGTACCTCACCGACAGCGCCGCCGATGCAAGAACTGAGTAGCCGCCAACGGCCGCACAGCACGCCCCAATGCGTCGCGCCGCTCTCCCGTCATCGTCTGGCACTCGTGGTCAGAGCTCGTGCCGACGGCAGCGGTCAGAAACGACTTGAGGTCGTCTTCGTCGACGTTCGGTTCGCCCGGGCTTACGTTATTGAGCTTGCCCTCCAACAGCCAGCGTTCGAGCACGTCGACTTGTTCGAAAAGGTGATCGAAGGAATCCACGATAAACAGTAGTGGCTGATAGTGGTCTATCTCAAAATACTGGTTGACCACCCATTCAAGCTGGAAGGGGTAGCGTTGCACGTCGGGCGATTCGATGCAGTGGGCTATCTCCCCGTAGGAGCTCAGCAGGCCGCTCCCGTAGACCTTCAGCTCCCCGCCGACGCGCATCAGCCCGAACTCAATAGTGTACCAGAAGAAGCGTGCCATGGCCTTGACCATGCTCTCGACGAGGGACACGCGTGTGCGTCGGTCGGCCACGTCGGCCACCCGCCTCGCCGCCGTCCGGGCCACCTCTCCAAAACGTACCAACACGTCGGCAAACACACGATCGGTGTGCATGGGAACGTGTCCGGCAACGTCGTGAAAGATGTCAGGTTCCGGCAGGTAGTCCAGCGTGCTGCCGTCCCGGATTGTGATCGTCGTGGGGAACGCCCGCGTGCGCAGGCAGTCGAAGAACATGTACGCCGGCACATATCCCGCAACGGCTTTCGCTGAAAAACCAGTAAGTGGTCTCAAGAAGTTGTTCACGTCCTCAAGACGCGGGACTTGATTCGGATCCAGCGCCAGCTTGTCTACGCCTTCGAGGAACTTCGGGGTGGCGTACTTGTGCCATCGAGGCAGTATCCGGGAATAGAGCCTGCGCCAGGATTCCTGGTTCTCCTCGGTGTACAGTTCGTAAGGCTGCCGGATGTACACTTCGTCGTTGGCCCGCGCCTGCTCGATGAACGGCGCTTTCGTAGTTGTCAGACCCATTGTCGCCGAGGGCATGGTTGTCCTCCTCTCTACCTCTCTACTGCGGTCAGATTGCCGTGCATGTCGCCCGAACGTAGCACAATAAACTAGTCGGTGAGGGACTTAGCCATGATGATTGTCGCGCCGTAGGTCCCGTCTTCAAGGAGGACGTCACCTTCCAACCGGCCCTCCTCGATGTAACCCAGCGCTTTGTACAAGGCTATCCCGCGCTTGTTGTGGGCGAAGACCCGTAAATACAACTTGCGCAGCCCGGCAGCGCGGCCCCAGCTTTCGATGCGCTCGCACATGCTGCGCCCTATGCCCAGGCCCCAGAACGCCTTGAGCACAGCCAGGCCGAACTCGGCGTGGTGCGCCAAGCGCTTGTAAGGGGGTGAAGTCGCCCCCACAAACCCCACAATCGTCCGGTCGATCTCAGCCACAAGTGCGATCGAGCACGGTTTCGCCGCGTGATTGCGGATGAATTCACGTTCCTCCTCCGCGCTCATCTGGAACTCGCCGGGCTGATAGTTCAGGTAATCGCTTTCTGCGTGTACCCGTGGGAGCACTCGGCAGAGCTCCTCCGCATCCGCTTCGACCATCTCGCGCAGTACGCAACTACGCCCGTCCTTCAGGATGAGCTGTATGGGCGCCACCGGCGATCCAAGCCGCACCGCGCTGTCGCCACCGTCAATCATTGACATTATTGTACGTAGCCGAGCCGTGTGTGGACAGGTCGTCCCGAACCGGCCTCTGGAGGCGGGTACCGTGCTTATCTCTTCACTCCCCCCGGGGGAGGGGAAGCGCTGCCAGTCTACGAGCGCCGGCAGGTGCAGTCACGTCGTAGGGTGCAGGATGTGGCGGGTCGCACGCTGACGTTACGGCGTCCGGCTGCTCCAATCGTGTTGGGTCAGCGACAATTTGTGACACAACGGAAACAGCCGCTGACCCGGGTCACGCGTATAATAGGTGAAGAGACCGAAACCGAGAGCCTCTATCCCCCTCCGACTGAGGGCGGGCGGCCGACTGGAACTGTTCCAGCGGTGCTCGCCCTCTGTTTTCAGCTATACTCGTGTTTCAGGGGCCGTAGCCGGCGTTGACGTCAGGGCGACGATTCTTCGAAGTCTCCGTCCCCCTGCAGTCGAGCAAGCCACTCCGTCGCCACCGCGTTGCCAGCGTCGCGTTCCCGAATCTCCTCGAAGCGGGCGACGGCGTCCGCTCGCCGACCGACCTCAGCCAGAGCGACGGCATATCGTTCCAAGAGCCGCACCGGCGTGTCCGGCGCAGTGGCGTCCACACCTTCTTGCAACACCCTAAGTGCGTCGTGTCGCGCCAGCCTCGCGGCGTTGTCGGCTTGCAAGCGAATGTACTTGGAGAGGTCGAGATAGACATGAGCGGCGACGGGGCCCTTGACACTCTGGCGTTTGAGCATGTCGATCAGCAGCCGGTACTGTTCGTCAAGCGAGGCGAGCAGTGCGGGTGTCTCAGCGCCGTCCTGAGCCGACGCTCTCGCTGCAGATAGACCGCGCTCAGCGACCTGTTGCGCCTCCGACCACTTCTGCTGGGCCATGAGCATGGCCGCCAGACGCCCGACATAGCGCACGTCTTGATCCTTATCCGCATCAACCGCTTTGCGCGCGAAGCGTACCGCTGCATCGATGTCGCCGACAGAGTAGGCGCACTTGGAGAGACCCAAAAGCACGGTGGGTTCATTCTCTTTGAGGCGGGCTGCCGTCTCGTAGCTGCTCCTAGCAAGCCGTGGATACTGCCCAACAAACAGATCTCCGAGTACCCTGTGAGCCTTCCATTCGTTGCGCCCGGCGCGCGTCTCCACGAATTGCTGTAGCAACTTGGCTGCATCGATGCCCCTGCCCGTACTCGCATACAGGCGCCCATGCAGATAATAAAGCCACGGATCGCCAGGGGCACTCCGTTCGATCGTCTGTATCTGGCGTTGGATGCGCTCGATCAGTTGGCGCCGCGTGGCATCGTCCCTGGCAGATTCAAGCTGGTCGATCGCGTCGACGGCAATCCGGATAGCATCGTCGGCGGAAGCCGCATTGTACTGGGCGGTGTCGGCGGCACTGGCAGGCCGGTTGCCCGGTCGCCCGGCGTCGCCGGTTTTCCGGGCGGGTTCACCCCCAGCTACGGGAGTCGACGTGAGTGGGACGAGCGCCAACACCAGAACGAGCGCACAAGGTTTCATAACGTGGAACCAGGGGCTGAAGGCCCGACTCCCCGGTTTCGTCCATACCGACGACAACCGTAAGAGCCGAATGACTATACTGATCTATGCCCAGCGCGGCAAGCAGCCTGTCATCATAGTCGAGTCCGAGACTCGCCCACGGGGTTACGCCTTGCGCAACCCTGGCGCGACGGCAAGCGGCAAAACGTCGAAGGGCAGGTCAGTCGACGGCTGTTGACGTGGGCTCATCCCTCAACCGAGAAGCCGGAGGTGGCCATCTGCTCATCATCGGGGTCTGCATCATCCTTGGAGTCCGACATCTGGGTTTGGCGGACCTTGCTCACCTTGTCGACGACGATGCGCCACGTCTCGCGCTCTATGCACAACACTTTCAAAGCGTCGTCGACGGCCTGCACGTCGTGCTTGACGTTGGCATCCAGGAACTTGCGAAAAAGGAAGCCGTACACCGAGGCCACTTGGGCGCACAGCGCAGGATTAGCCTCATGATTGAGACCGACCTGCATCTCGGCAATTATATTCTGAGCGCGCGTCAGGCGATCGTAGGACGTCTCGTAGTCTTTAGCCAGCAGCGCGTCTCGCGCCTGCCGTCCATATCTGATAGCTCCATCGTAGAGCATGAGCTGGAGCTGTTCCGGCGTTGCGGTGAGTACGGCGTCTCGCAAATACGGGTTCTCAGTGGGTTCGGACATCGTGCCGTTTCTATCGGTAAGTCGCCCGACCCGGATGACTCAAAACACCCGAATCGCAGAAAAACGCCGGGATACGCCTGCTAACTGCGAGCCTGCTGCGCCAGTTGGAACAGCGCATCCAGGTTGCCTTGCTGGGCCTGGAGGCCCGCTATGGCAGACTCCAGAGCTACAAACTGCGCCTCAAGGCGTGCGCGCTTGATATCCAGCAACACGTTCATCCGGTCGATCCGATCGTTGAGTAACTCCTGTTGATCGGAGAGCAGGGCATCCCTGCCGGGGATCACCCCGTCGAAGCTTCTGGTCAGCTCGTCCAACACATCCTTGAAAACCGCACCGAAGCCGGTCTCTTCCGTCGTGAACAGCCGCTCCACCAGCTCCGGTGTGTCGTCGTACGTCTCGCGGAATCTCTCTTCGTCGAACTCTATTTGGTTGTCTGCCCCGAGCCGTATGCCCACCGAGGCGAGACTGGGAAGATCCTGGGTCGCGTCGTCGAACCGGCGTAGAAGCACATTGTGCAGGCGGTTGCGAATCAGCGAGACCGTCGCGTCACCTTGCAGCGGGCCGCGCTCCAGCGTCTCTGAGTCGAACTTGACGGCTTCGTCGAGCGACTGCTGTACCGCGTTGTACTTGTCCGTGAATGCTTTGATGCTCTCGACTATAGAGTCGATGTCCTGGGTCACGGACACGGTTACTTCGCCGTCCGCAGCGGAGACGAGGTCAAGCGTCACACCCTGGACCAACCCGTCGATGGTGTTGCTCGAATTCGATATCAGGAGTGAGTCCGTTGCCGTTCCCTCTCCCATAGTGATGACCGCGTCCCGCGCCCGTGACATGGTTCGCAAGCCGAGATCAATCCCGCGCGAGTCGACGACCAATTCCCCGCGCCGCCCGGGCTGTGGCGAGCTTATGGTCAGACTGTACGGGTTCACGTCACCTCCGTCGTTGACGACCGACGCCCGCAGGCCCGCTTCGGTTAGCTTGCGGGCTACGTCGTCGAGAGTATCGCCTGGACCGATGTCTACGTGAATCTCGAATGATCCGTCGATGAAGTCTTCGCCCGCTTTCGCGGTTCCACTCAAGCGAAGGTCGGCTGCGGTCCGCCCGCCATCGACGTCTTCGATCATGAGCGGCGAGCTCCCGCCGGCTTTGTCCGTTACGATGATGCCGTCGCCCGTGTCATTCACGCGGGCCTCGAACGCCTGTTTGCCAGGCGGGTTTTCGCTGTTGATGGCGTCAATCAGTTCACCCACCGTGTCAAGGTGTGTGGGGAGGGTGACGAGGTGAGCCAATCCGGTCGAGTCCGTAATACTCAGGTCGCCAAGACTCACTCCGGCACCGAGATTCAGAGAGGAAAGGGGGGTCGCACGGGAGATGTACTGGCGCTGGAGATTGCCACCGGCCACCTCACCTTGCTCGAAGGTCCCGGCGATACCGAGCTCCGCAGCCGTCGTCCCGGTGCCGATGTCACGCACCACGATCTGACCGGGCGTGGTGGACTCGTCCCGCAGGTTGATACCTGTGCCGGCTGAGTTGATCGAAGCTACGACGGCGTTGTTCGGATCGGTCTCAATTGCCGCGTTGATCATGTCGACAACGTCTTGCAGCGTTGCCGGACTCGGCTGCGCAGTAAAGTCTATCATGGTACCATTGATGGATAGCGCTCCCAATGTTACCCCTCTGCCTCCGTTCAGCGAGTGCAGCAATACCGTGTTAAGCCCGGCAACAAGACGTCTTGATTCAAACGGTGGCAGCCCATTAGCGAATTCTGCGCCCAAGATGCCGAGGTCCTCGGCAGCCGTTGATCCCGATCCCGCGCTGACGGAGAAGGTATCTCCGACCGCAAGGGCCTTGAGCGTTAATCCGTTCCCGTCATCAGAGATTGCCGCGTTGACAAGACCATTGTTGCCGGGTGCGTAATTGATGGCATTTATGACGTCGCCTACGGTAGCGATGCGGTAAATATCGCGGCCGATGATCGCACCGGCGTCGGTCTTGGTTTCGGCGATGCCAAGATCGGCAGCGGCAAAGCCCGTCACATCCTCGATCTTGAAGACGCCCGGGTCTTCAGATCCCACCTCTGAGTCGTCAGAGATGATAAGAGCGGAATTAACGGTGGTGGCGGTTATGGCCAACCCCGCGTCATCGGAGGCTTGTTTTATCCTATCTAGAACGTCCTGGACCGTGAGCACGGGCGGGAGCGTTTCGTCGGCGAGGTCAACCTCAACCGACCTTCCAAGCCGGTCCGTTATTCTCATGGTCCCGAGCCTCACGCCCAGGCCGCTGTTCAACGCGCGCAGGTCGGTTGTCGGTTGCAGCATGTCGGAAAGGGAGACGCTGAACGTATCGTCCGGATCCGCATTCCTTGTGAAGACCAGGTCGTCAGTGGCAGCACCTTGAGGGAGGCGGCCTACGCCGTTCCCGTCGTTCAGCGAGGAAAGCGCCGTGGCAAACGAGAGTCGGATGAGGTCTCTTCCGTCGACCCGGTTCCCCGCCGTGCTCGCAGCTATCCCAAGGTCGGCGGCGGTGGAACCACCCATCTTGTCAACAATGCTAAGCGCACCGGTAACCTCCGTCTCAGGCGTGCGATCCTCGATGACGATCCGGTCGCCCGCGGCTCCGTTCGGCGACGCAAGGCTGGTGACATAGGCGTAAACGTCGATGCGCGGATCGGTGTTGATGGCTGTCAGCACGTCGTCGACGGTCTGCGCCATGGCCAGGTCAATCTCAGCGACCCCGCCGGCGCGGTCGGTAATGACGATGGTCCCACGGCGCACCCCGTCACCACCGTTCAGGGCGTCGAGCTCCGTGGCCTCGTTGACGCGGCCTTTGCCCACCTCAATCGCCAGTGTCCCTTGCCCTACGGGCGTGACGCCCGCATCGGCATACCCGCGGCTAAGCAGCGAGTGAGCAGTCACCAGCGAGTGCACCCTGAATGTAAAGGTCCCCACCGCAGCGTTCTCGCCCGCTGTTGCTGTCAGGATCGTATCGTCGCTGCTGCGTGAGTCGTATTTACGGAAGAACAGGGGCTTGTCGAACATCAGAACCGAGTTCTGCAGCGCCAGCAGCTGCGCGGAGATCTGCATGAACGCCGCTCGCTTGGCGTCAATCGTCTGTATGCGGTCCTGGAGCGCTTGGACCGGCCTGGCCTCGATCGCCATGAGTTGATCGACCAACTTGGCCGTATCAAGACCGGTCGCGAGCCCTACTCCGCTTGAGATTCCAGTCATCAGCTTATCAGACTCGCATCCGGGGAATACGGTACCACCGGGCGGCGCATATGGCTCCCGCGGCCAGGGCGCGCCCATGCCAATCACTGTTATCGGCTCGCTGGACTGGGAGCCTCTACCGCCCGGCGCCCGGTAGACGGGCCCGTCGCGGGCAGAACCGAAGCGTTGAGCAGAAGCACCTGGAAGGACGGAAGGGGGGGTCTCGAGGCCGGACGGCTGACGCCTAGGCCAGCAAGGAAAGCACCAGTTTCGGTGTTGACACTGCTATTTGCAGGGTGGATAGCGTGCTCTGGACGAGGATCTGCGCCCGTGTCAGGGCTGCTACTTCAACCGCCATGTCAGCGTCCCGCACAACGGATTCCGAAGCGGTTACGTTCTCCAATGCTACGCTCTGGTTGGCGATGTTCGGATCGAGGTGTTCGCGCTGGATGCTGCCCAGCCGACCGCGCGCCGATGCTACCTGGTCGATGGCTTCCTCGACTATGCCCTGCGCTGCGGCGAAGTTTCCACTTGCCAGATCGTTCGCACCTCCGCTGCGGAGCGTGTAAAGCAGGCCTATCACCGAGTTGCCCAGGTCGGTCGCGGAGATGCGGCCCAGGCTGGCGTTGAGTTGACCGTTTGGGCTGACTTCGGGTGTAAGCTGAAAGCGCGCCCCGCCCCCGGTTATGGAGAAGTTCGTCGAGCTGAGGGATTGTCCGAACGATTCGGCGAGGTATACGCGCGCGTCGAGCACGTCCGAGCGCACATCAGCGCGGAGCCCCTTCACATACGCGCGCTGCCCGTTTATCAGCACGCCTGCGTCGACGCCGACGTCACGCACGACGGAGTCGGAGTTGCCGTCGACAATGAAGTTGCCGCCTATAGGCCTGACGGAGACGAACGCGTCGGACCCCAGGGCGACGCTGTTCAGGAGTAGTGCACTTGCGGCTCCACCGGCTGCAGGGGCCGAAACGACTGCCGACGCCCCCGTCACGTCAGTGAGGTTATTCAAGGCATCGCGGATAGTCGCGAGGGTTGTCCCGGAGGCGAAACTCAGAAGAGTTGACCCCAGCAGGCCTCTCACCTCAACGGTTGTTGCCGACGTAGTCGAGACGCCACCAGCATTGGTGCCCACGAAGCTGAGCAGGGCACGTTGTGCCGACTGCGTTACCTCGACATTCACGTTCCGCTCACCTCCGACCGGGACATGGGCGCCGTAGATTGACACCGAGTTGAGCTGCGTGGGAGGGACTCCGGACAGCGTATAGTCCCTGGTACCATCGAGCAGCTTTTGTCCGGCGAAGGTCGTGGATTGGCCTATCCTATCGATACTTGCGAGAATCGAATCGACGGCGAGCTGGTTGGCCCTCACCTCCTCCTCCAGCAGGCCTCCTTCGTTAGCTGTCGATACGACCAGCGCCTGCAGCTCGACGAGCAAGGCGGACACCTCATTCATCGCCCCCTCAGCGACCGAAAGCACGTTGCTGGCGCGCGTCGAATTGGTGATTGCCTGCTGAATTGCACGAATCTCGGAACGAAGCGTCTCCGAGACGATCAGTCCGGCAGGATCGTCTCGCCCACGGTTGATCCGCAGCCCGCTGGCCAGGCGCTCCAGGCGTAGATTCAGTTCTTCCTGATTGCGTGAGATGAAATCGACGGCACGGAGCGCGGGGATATTAGTGTTGATGCGGCTCATCGAGTCGTCCCTGACGTCGGGGGCACACCCGCGTCCTAGGCAGGTATGCCTTTCTGCACGACCGTGTGCAGTTGTGCCTCCTTATGGAAGGCGCGCCGGAAGGACTCTCATCGGCCTGCTCGCGCCTGCCACGTCCCCGAATGATGCCGAACGGCTCAAGCGCCTTGTGGCGTCACGTCCCCTGCAGGTTCTATCGGCGGGCGTGCGACCGCCACATGGAGGGCGTCATGCCGCGATAGTGGACCTACGGACTCGGCAGCCTACCCGAGCAATGCCAACACGTTGCTTGGCTGCGCATTGGCAATTTGCAGAACCGTGCTCGAGGCATTCACGAGGATCTGGGCCCTGGTAAGCGCGGCCGTTTCCGCGGCAAAGTCCGCGTCTCTAATTGCGCTTTCAGCAGCGGTTACGTTCTCGCGCGCCACCTGGAGCGAGTTTATGGTCGTCTGCAGCGTGTCCTTCTGGAACGCTCCTAATCGACCGCGCAGGCTTGCCACTTCGTTTATCGCGGCGCGCACGATCCGCTGGGCCACCGCGAAGTTGCGGCTGGCAAGGTCATTGGTCAGACCGGAACCCAGCGACGCGAGGAACCCGCCGACGGCGTTGCTGCCCAGGTTAGACGTGGACACGTCCCCGATCCCCACGGACTCCATCCCTGCAAGCCCCACCGTTGGGGAGATGGAGAAGTTCGCCCCACCACCCGTAATCTCAAAGCTGGTAGAGCCTCCGTCCGTGCTTCCGAAGCTCGTGGAAAGAGTCAGGTCGGCTGAGAGCGAAGCGGTCCTGACGGAGACATCCAGCCCGCTGACAATGGCGTTGGCGCCGTTGACCGTTACTGATCCGTTCGCGCCGTAATCCTGCCCTGTAGATAGCGTAAGCCCATCAGAGGTTGTGGACGGCTTCTCGATGATGGAAACGGAAACAAAGGCCTCCGAGCCGTAGCTGTTGCTCGTAAACATGATTGATGTGGGCGAGGCAGTGGTTCCCGCGCCGGACAGAACCGCCGATACACCTGTCAGCGCCGTGCTTGCGTTGACCGCATCGCGAACAGACGCTGCCGTAGTCCCCGACGCGAAGCTCAACAACTCGCTGCCGTAGTTCCCACGGATCTGTATTGTGACGGCGCTCACCGACGCCCCCGTTCCGAACGTACCGGCCGCGCCTTGCGCGCTGACGTAGGCGAACTGTGATCCCGAGGTAACGTTGATGGTCACCTGTCGGAACGAACCGGCCGCGAGTTTCGCCGAGTTCACCTGTACCTTGTCGAGGTGATCCAGCGTGCCGCCGGTCGATTCGTTGATGTTCACGCCCGACGTCACGAAATCAAGGGTACCGTCCAGCAGTTTCTTGTCACCAAAGGCGGAGGAGTCGGCCAGTCGGTTGATGGACTGTAGAATCGCGTCGATCTGAAGCTGGTTGGCGGAGACCTCCTCGGCAGTGAGACCACCTTCGTTGGCGGAGTGATCGACCAGAGCCTCAAGCTCCAGCAGCAGCGAGTTGATCTCCTGCAGGCCACCCTCTGCCACCGCCACTATCGTGTCCGCGCGTATCGCGTTGTCGACTGCGCTGGTTATGGCGCGAACGCTTGATCGCAACGTTTCCGAAGCGATCAGACCGGCTGGATCATCCCGGCCCGAGTTGATGCGCAATCCGCTGCTCAACCGTTCCAAGGACTGGGTGAGCGACCTGTTGTTCATGTCCAGGGCACGGCGGGCGATAAGCGACTGAACGTTAGTGTTGATCCGAGTCATATTGGTTCGTGCCTCCAAACGTGCCGCGGCGGTGGCGTCAACGTCTAGACAGTATTATCACACTCCAAACAATCGTCGCGCCGATAAACCGCCTTTAGAACATTCGGACTTTACACGCGGACCTTGCATAAGCCGCGCGAGCGTCCGTTCGCAGCGATACAGCCGATAAACAAAGCGCGTGGATTGGATGGGGAAACGGTTGGATCTTACCGGACCCGCTTCATCCTCAAGGGATGCTGCGGCCGGTGAAATCCAACGCGGTCCAGGGCGTCGGTGCTCCCCCCGCCGTTGGAATGCCCAAAGACGCCACCGCTTGAAGTGGGTCCTTGCCCGGAGCATTCGTTTGAGTTTTTCTTCCGGGCACGCCGCCGGTGCAACGCGTCGCGAGGATGCGCGGGAAGAACAGACAGGGGCGCTCGGTGAACTATGCATCCCTCAGGTAGTCGCCGGGGATGCAGTGAGCCGCTCCTGGACGGCTTTGGCGATCAGTGCATATACGTTGCTGGGAATCACATCAATGCGCAATGTGTCTGCGAGGCCCTCGATGTCACCCTCGATGGACGGAAGGATGTTGACCAAGGCGTCCACATCAAGCCCCACGAAGGACGTCGCTTGAGCACACACTTTCACCACTTCGTCGCAATCCGGCGCTTCACAGAGCAGCCGCGCGATAGCGTCAGACGAGCAGAGAATCCTTGCGATGCAGGCCACGTCGTCCTTCCCTGGATTCTGGGATTGATGGAGGTTAACGGCCCTGGCAAGGGAGTCGGGCAGGGTCCAGTGTGCCAGGACCATTGCTGACACCTCTGCATGTGTGACCTCAACGGCATCGAGCTCTTCTTCGGATGTGAACGGCCGGCCGTGAGGTGCGTATCGCTTGACGATCGGGGCATAACGATCAGGCAGAGCCTCTGCCATGATCGGGATGCCTATGTCGGCCAACAACGCCCCTATGAACGCCTCGTCTCGTTGTCCCGGGTGCACCACATCGGCGAATCGACCGGCCACCACTGAGGACGCTAGGGAACGACGCCAGAAGTAGCTCATGTCCAACCCCGCGACGCTCTTGTGTGACATGGCATCTACGAGGTAGCGCCCCAGCAGCAAGGATCGCGTACGTTTCGGGCCGAGAAGAGTCAGAGCCTGACGAAGCGATACGATTTTCTCACGTACGCCGAACAGCGCCGAGTTCACCAGCCGGAGAATCTCACTCACAGTGCCGGCGTCCGCGGACACCACTTTCACAAGGTCGTCGTATTTGAATTGCGGATCCTGCATGATCTCAAGGAACCGGGTAACGACCTGGGGCACTGAAGGGACCGCCGCTGACTTCTTGATGGCTTCAATAACCTTGGCGTTCATGTGAGTTGTTCTCCAGTCGAGCGCCCGGCGCCGCGGAGCTTGTAGGCGCACCGTCCACGCGCATTCATCCTACCCTGCCGCTACTATGCGAAAGCTACTGTAACATCGGCGAGTCGTTCGCCGCCGATAAGCACTTGCCGGTCGGGAAACAGGAAGATGAGAATAAAGGTCGGTGCCGGCCAGCCCGTGGTGTCCCCTCCGTGCCCTGATTCCGTCGCATACTCGCACATTCAGGATCTGCTCCGCGGACCGACGCGTTGACACCGACGCACCTGAGAGATACAAGCGAATCGTTGCTGGGTGTGTCTGCCGCCTGGCTGCGCGAAGTTTGGATCGGACGAAGAACCGGCTATGACATCTGACATTGAACAAGACCCGCCTGCTCGTAAAACCTACGTTTCTGGACGAATCCACAAGGATATTCGCGTGCCCATGCGGGAGATCAGGCTCACCCCGGCGGTTGATCGGCCCGGTGACGACCAAGAGATCGATGAGACGCCGAATCCCACATTTGCGGTGTATGACACGTCGGGCCCACACACCGATCCCCATGTAAGCGTTGATCTCAAAAAGGGGCTCGAACCCATCCGGCTGAGCTGGATTCTCGCGCGCGGGGACGTTGAACAGTGCGGCGCCGGGCAGGCCGGACTCGAGACTTCCCAACGCCCGGATGAAATGGGCAGGGCCCAGGGACAGCGATTTCCGGCTGAGTTTCGTAGGCCGTCGCTGCGCGCGCGCCGCGGCGTCAATGTCACTCAGATGCACTACGCTCGTAACGGTGTCATCACACCTGAGATGGAGTATGTCGCCATCCGCGAGAATCAGATTCTCGGCGAGCGCGCCTCGCCCGCCGCGCGCCAGCACCCGGGCGAGAGTTTCGGTGCGAAACTGCCCGCAGCAATAACGCCGGAGTTCGTACGTGATGAGGTTGCCCGCGGGCGGGCAATAATACCGGCGAATATCAACCACCCCGAAAGCGAGCCGATGATCATCGGACGTAACTTCCTGGTGAAGATCAATGCTAACATCGGGAACTCCGCCGTTGCCTCCTCCGTCGAGGAGGAGGTCGACAAGATGATATGGGCGACGCACTGGGGGGCTGACACCGTTATGGACCTGTCGACGGGCCAGGATATCCACGACACCCGCGAGTGGATCATTCGCAACTCTCCCGTCCCGATCGGCACGGTGCCCATTTACCAGGCTCTCGAGAAAGTGGAGGGCAAAGCGGAGGAGCTTACGTGGGAGGTCTTCCGTGATACACTGGTGGAGCAGGCCCGACAGGGTGTTGATTATGTGACCGTTCATGCGGGCGTGCTCTTGCGTTACATTCCCTTAACTGCCAATCGAGTCACCGGCATAGTCTCTCGCGGCGGGGCCATCCTCGCCAAGTGGTGTCTGGCCCACCACGCGGAGAACTTCCTCTATACTCACTTCGAGGACATCTGCGAGATAATGAAGGCATACGATATGGCGTTTTCGTTGGGCGACGGTTTGCGGCCCGGGTCAATAGCCGACGCCAATGACGAGGCCCAGTTTGCGGAGTTGGCTACGCTCGGTGAGCTGACGAGGATAGCCTGGAAGCACGACGTTCAGGTGATGATCGAAGGCCCGGGGCATATCCCCATGCACATGATTCACGAGAACGTGACCAGGCAACTCGCGCAGTGCGACGAGGCCCCGTTCTATACGCTGGGGCCGCTGACCACCGACATCGCCCCGGGTTACGACCACATCACCAGCGCAATCGGGGCGGCAATGATCGCGTGGTATGGCTGCGCCATGCTGTGCTACGTGACGCCTAAAGAGCACCTGGGGCTGCCGGACCGAGAGGATGTCAAGCAGGGCGTGATTGCGTACAAGATCGCGGCGCACGCTGCGGACCTGGCCAAAGGGCATCCCGGGGCACAGCTTCGCGACGACGCGCTTTCCCGTGCACGTTTCGAATTCAGATGGGACGACCAGTTCAACCTCTCACTCGACCCTCAGACCGCGCTGAGCTATCATGACAGCACACTTCCACAACCGGGGGCCAGGACGGCACATTTCTGCTCGATGTGCGGTCCACGCTTTTGCTCCATGAAGATCACTCAGGAGGTCCGCGACTTCGCTGCCAAGCAGGGTGTAAAGGAATCTGAGGCTATCACGCTTGGCATGGAGCAAAAGGCCAGAGAGTTCACTCAGGGCGGCGGCAAGGTCTACGTCTAAACGACCGGGCGCGAATGGGCGCTATCTTTCAGGGGAGGGTGCGCAAGCGCCCCGCGCGTCAACGATCGGTTTTCGGCTTGGAGCCGGGCCCATGGTGCCGGATCGCGCACAGGGGATTCAGCTTTGCAGGTCGTGGTGATTATCGGCCATCTCCTCGGCGCACGGCATAACACCAAGCCTGAAGTCATACTGATGCGCCATACGGTCGATGTAATGGCCGGCTGACGACCGCACGGGAGTCGTTCGCGCGCGGTCGAAACTGCAGGACAAGCGCCGATTGGTGACGTGGGGGGCCGTGACACTTTTGGCGGTATCGCCCGGGGTCGCCTGGCGACGGTGGTTTCGGTGCCGAGCCCCGAGCACCACCGCGGGGGCCATGCGAGAGCACGCAACCACCTGAATTTGGAATGAAATGGTCTGGTTGCTGTCATAACGACGGACCCGTCGCCCGCGGCTCGGATGCCACCCCGCCGATTCTGTCACGGCTCCGATGGGTGGGCCGCAACACGATTTCGTGGAATACTATGAACCGAGAGATGAACCCGTGCCTTTACTGGTGTCCTGTGATGAACTGCGGCCAGGAATGACCTTGTCGGAGGCGCTCGTCGTCAACGGGCGAGTAATGCTGCAGGCAGGCAAGGCACTTTCCACTACCGACATCGGTGCGCTGCAGCGGAGGTTCGGGGATCTGCGCATGCGCGTCGGCGACCCCATTCTCGATGACGCAGTCGAGTTTGAAGACGACTCTTATGAGAGGAGTGTGGCGGACGAAGCCAGACGCATGGTCGCCGAATCCATCTTCCGAATCAACCGGCAGTTTGTGGAACGTGCATCGCGTGGAGGGGGGGAGCGCTTCTGTGTGGGAAGCGCCGGCGTCGACGCCCTGCACTCATCCCTCGAGGAGCTCATGCGGTTCCTCAAGGACCACCCGACGTCCGCGGCATTGATCACTCGTTGTCTGGACACCCGCAGTTACCTGGCCATGCACACTGGGAACACCTTCTACCTGAGCATGCTGCTCGGCTTCAAGGTTCTTGACTACGTCTGCGAGGAACGGAACCGACAAACGCGTGCCCGCTCGCTCCCAAGCAATACGGCGCGGGATCTGACACCGCTTGGCCTGGGTACCGTTGCGATGGACCTTGGGATGCTCCCGCTGCAGCACCTTTTCGAGAGTGATCAGCCTTTGTCCGCTGCTGATCGGCGTGCGATCCGTGACCACCCATGTGCCGGGGCAGCCATGCTCCCCGACAGCTTCTCGAGCGTGGCCCGAACGATAGTAAGAACTCACCATGAGAATTACGATGGGAGCGGCTACCCGCAGGGTCTCGAGGCCGATAAGCTGCATGTGTTCACCAGAATCGTCCGCATCGCCGACGCCTTCGATGCCGCCACATCTGACTGCGTTTATAAAGGAGCTAAATCGCCCATTCGTGTCCTCTGGGAGATGCTCGCCGGTCCTTACAGGCATTGCTATGACCCGAAATTGATGGCGACCTTCGCCCGGCTGATTCAGCCTTTTCCCGTCGGAGCCAAGCTTCGCCTCGAGGACGGACGGTACGCGGTCGTTGTAAGGTACAATCGGCGCAACCCGTTCAAGCCCACCATTGTCATCGCGTTTGATGCGCGCAATAGACCGCTGCCTAGTCAGTCATTGCAGGAACCGCTGGATCTGGCGGACCATCCGTACCTGCGCGTAATGTCGTTTGGCGACGAGGACCTCTCGTTCGTGTACAAGAGCCCGCCGGAGGAGCGTTCACAACCTCGCCAGGAGCCGACCACGCTGCTGGAAACCGCCTATCCCTAGCGCCCCGCACTTCGACGCTCGCTCGTACCGCCCGTGCGGTGTCGCGTCTCGGGCCTTCACACAACGCCTCACACGTGTTATAATGCCCGACTGGAGCGAAGGCGCCGCTAAGTAGAACGTAGCCGGTACCGCGGATAGAAACGCCAGGGGTTGTGGGGGCGCCACCAAAGAACAATAGCGCGGGCGTGGTGGGCGGCATGCCCATCCGTGGGACCTTCCGGCAGAACCTCATGGGAGCAGACGATGTCGAACGTGTTTATCAATGCACCCGGGCGAAGGGTGTGGGCGGCTCTGGTGTGGTGCGGGGTGGTTGTTGCGTTCGCCTGCCGTGGTTATGCCGCTAAGCCTGCTGTTCAGGCAGATCCTCCGGCAGCACATGGGCGTCAGGTCCTACTGGACGGTGGCCTGTCTACAAACGATGACACCCGAATAATCGGGTGCAACAAGGGGAGGGCGTTGGCTCGGCGGTTCTTGGGCTCCTATGGAGTGTCGTCAAAGGGGTCGGTCGGCCAATCCACGGCGCCGGCACAAGGCAGGGACAAAGCCGAGGTTCTGCAAGATACGGATTTGCTGCATTATGAGCTCGATATCGAGGTATCTAACATCAACCCCGCCGCCGGTACCGTGACGCTCACCGGCAGCAACCGTATGAGCATCCGCAGCCTGTCGCCCAACCTGACCGAGTTCACATTTCGCCTGCGGGACAACTTCACCATCACCAGCGCTGTGCTGAACGATACCACGCCCGCTCTTGTTACCGCTCAGAGCTGGACGACGCGGGTCGCCACTCTTGACCGTGCCTATGGGGTGGGCGAGGAGTTCACACTGACCATCGCGTACACGGGGACTACGTCAGCTATAGCAGTGGGGGAAGAAGCGGGTGTACCCTATGTAGCAACGCTGAGTGAAGCCTGGTGGTCCTTCTCGTGGTGGCCTGCAAAGGACGGCGACGTCGGCGAGCCAGGGGATCTGTCCGATAAGGCGACCATGGAGTTCTCCATCACCGTGCCCGATAATTTTGACGTTCCCTCCAACGGTCTGCTTCAAAGTGTCGACGTTCTTCCCGGGGGACGAAAACGATACAACTGGGCGAGCAATTACCCCAACACCGCCTATGGCGTGTCGCTTGCGGTCTCTGAATACAACAGATGGACGGAGTACTACAACTACCCAGGCGGTTCGATGCCGGTGGAGTTTTACATCTACGACACTTACGACAACCCCACCAACCGCGCTGCCTGGGGCCAGGTGGTGGATATGCTCGGCGTCTTTTCCGGACTGTTCGGAGAGTATCCCTTCGTCAACGAGAAATACGGCATCTACAATTTCCCCTGGTCCGGCGGCATGGAGCACCAGACCATGACCGGTCAAGGCGGGTTGTTCGGGTTCGTCGAGAGCCTCAGTGCCCACGAGCTGGCGCACAGTTGGTGGGGCAACATGGTGACTTGCAAGACATGGGACGACATCTGGCTCAACGAAGGGTTCGCCACCTACGGCGAGTGCCTGTGGGACGAGTTCAAAGGCGGCGCGTCCAACCCGCTCGCTTATATCAACTGTATGCAGATCAACAGACCGTACAACTCGGGGGCCAACGGCACGGTCTATGTTTACCCCTGGGAGCTCACGGAAGGGCGTATCTTCAGCGGTACATACAGCTACGCGAAGGGAGCGTGGGTACTGCACCAGCTACGGGGCGTGGTTGGAGATCAGGCGTTCTTTGACATCCTGGCTGCGTACCGTGCGGCATACGCCTACTCCGCTGCGACGACTGACGAGTTCATCGCCATCGCCTCGGCCACATACGGCGAGGATTTGACCTGGTTCTTTGACCAGTGGGTGTACAACGCCGGCGCTCCGGCTTATGAGTATGGATGGAGGAGCAAGAACATTGAGGGGCAGGACTACCTCGACCTTCGCATCACGCAGATCCAGCAGCCTCCGAATCCCAGTGTATTCACGATGCCCGTTGACATCGTGGTGACGACGGCAAACCGTACCAGCCAGACCATAACCGTATGGAACGACGCGCGCGAACAGTTATTTACGATCCCCATCGACGGCCCGGCCTTTGGTGTGCAGTTCGACCCCGCAGAGTGGATCTTGCGCAGCGGCGTGGTTAACGCACCCTACGCGGTCGCGGCTCCTACAGTGGCACCGCCCCCGTACGATGCGCGTACGAATCGTTATCTCTCATTCTCGATGAGCAATGGTAAGGCCGCGGCAGTGCAGGTGGAGATGACAGCCAGCGATGAGTTTCCGGCGTCGGTGGGTGTGCTCGGGTGGGTCGGGGAGCCCGATGCGAACGGTGTTGCCCGGCTGGTTCCCGAACCATACTACAGCACCGTATGGCCCTCGGTTGTGCACGCCTCTGATTGCTCGATCCACCCGGTATCAACATATGAGCTACGGGCGACGTGGGACGGCATCGCATTCAGTGATCCTCTTGAGATCGGCACGATTCTCAAACCCGGTCCGAGGCACTATGGAGACGTGGTAGGCGAGGGCACCGGGGCGTTGCCGCCTGCCAACGGCTTCACGCCCCCGAACCGCGTTGTGAACGTCACCGACACATCGGCGTTTCTACTAACCGCGCAAGGTGCATCGACTCCCAGCGCGCCGGTTACGTGGGTAGATCTGCACGGTCTAGGCATCGGGAGTCCCCCGAACTACATCCTCAACGTGTCGGATCTCCAGCTCATCTTGTTCGGCTTCGAAGGTCAGTTCTACGCGGACGCACCCGAGCACTATGATCCCGCGGACTGCCCGTAACCCGGTGATCCAGCACGGCCGTCAGGCGGCATGGCGTGGTTGTCGTCGTTACGTCGACCAGCTTCGGCGGTGACGCCCACGGCCGGGCCGGTTGCAACCTACTCACCCGGTTATTCCTCAACCGTCGCAGCGTGCGGGCGTATACCCTTGATGCTGTTCAAGGCTCGGCGCGCCTTGGCGTAGTCCGGGTCCAAGGCAAGTGCCTCTTGGAAGCAGGCAGCGGCTTCGTCGAGCCGACCCGCTTCCATGAGCAAGATGCCCAGGTTGCAGTGCACCTCCGGCTGTCGGGGCGCGAGGCGCCGGGCGCGGAGCAGGTAATACTCAGCCCGAGTCCGGCGTGGATTGGCTTCCTCATCCGGTTGGCTCGGATCGTCACCGCGTGGAGGTGAGTGCGTTGCCAGCCATATGCCGTATTCACTTGCGGCAGCTGCGTGTCCGCGGTCGAGGCTGGTGACCCTACGAAGATGCTCCACACCCGATTCGGGGCGGCCGGAGCCCACAAATGCCAGCCACATACCCCAGTGTGCTTCGGAGCAACGAGGTTCGAGCTGCAGGCATTTCGCAAATGCCTGCTGTGCCTCGGTCCACTGGCTGCGGGCGAGGTAGAGACCTCCGTACGCCAACCACGCGCTGAGAGACTCCGGAGCGAGTTTCGCGAGGCGCCGACAGATGCGCTCCGCCTCGGCAAGTCTGGCCAGCCTGGCGTAGCATTCGGCCATTGCAGCTAATACTGCCGGTTGATCGGGAAGCAGTCGATCCGACCTGATGAAATGCTCAAGGGCTGTAGCGTAGTCCCCCGCCCTGGCGTGGATCTGTCCGCGGTTGCATTCGTATTGCGGCCGAAAGTCCCGCAGGGCATCAAACCCGACGACGGCGTTGACAGGGCCGGTGGCAATGGAGAGAGCGACCAGGGCTCCGGTCAGGCCCAGATGCCTGCGCTGATCAGGCGTCGACGGCTCCCGCGGCGGTCCGGGAGCGTCAGCACGTGGCCTGAACGGTCGCAAGCATTGAGCGACAGCTCCGGCCGATAGCATTATGAGCACCGGGACCGCCGGAAGACGGTACCGAGGGGAATACCAAAACGCCAGCACCATTGCGACTGGAAGTAGCAGCAGGGCCCAATCCATGACGTGCAGACGCCCTCTGCGTCGCCAGTAAATCACTCCTGCCGCGGCCGGTCCCATAAGCCAGGCGGTAGGAACGGGAGCCAGGTAAAGCAGGTTGACCCACCCGTCCTCTTGCTCAAGGGATGCATAATATATGTCACTGTAGTGCCGGGCTGTCAGGAACCAGTAAAGCTTCCTTCCTATGAGCCATGCCGCACGGAGAGGATCAGATACCAGGTAATTCACGCCCTCGGCGAAGAAGAAGCTGTTGATCTCCCGGTAGCTGCCTTTCCTGCCGATGTTCGATGCGAAAACACGCGCGGTGTCGTCGTGCATTCTCCTGCGGGCGGCGCTGATGCCGTCGATAGCAGTGTAGATCCCCTCGCTTCCCGGCGCGTTACCCTGTCGGAAGGTGATGCCGGCATGGGCGGTGACGGGGATGAACTCGCCGGATGCCATCCAGTTGTGCACGGTGGCCGGGGCGATCGTCAGACACGCCGTTGCCGACGCCAGGACGCCGCACGCTATCCCCCCCCCGCTGTGTGGCCGCTTGACCCGCCGAAACGAAAGCCAAACCCAAACGAACAGCAATGGTACGAGGACCATCGCGGGCGGATAGACCAGCGTGAGCAACCCCGTCATGAAGTCGGCCAGTACCGCGTTACGCGTGTCCCCTTTCGCCACGAATCGACTCGCTGCGGCAAGCATGCCTGTCGCAATAAACAACTGGAAGGTGCTCGGGACCAGACGTGTAGACCAGAACGCCGGCTCCTGCAGGAGGGCGAAAGCCATAAGGGCTATCAAACCGGCACTTTGGCCCAGTTTCCTTGCAGTTAAGCGGGCAAGCATGACACCCGTAACCACGTGGACCAACAGTTGTAGGACGTAGACGGACGCCAAGGCCCCGCCCAGCGTCCGCACTACGGCAAGCACATAGGGATAGAGAGGCGCGGAAAGGAACGGTCCGTCGCCGATCAACTCGCCCTCCGCGATGCGTCCGGCGGTCTCCCAGTAGACGCCGGCGTCGCCGTCCGGCTGGCTTGCAATGGGGTTAGAGCTCGCGAAGTCGATGAGCATGGCCGTACGGACCGCCAGCATTAACGCCACAGCGCACACGACGGCGATGTTGTACTCGTTGCAGAAAGGCGAACCACTGGTGCAACCGTGCGCCGTCTCCGCGGCGTCGGCATGACCACGGATGCCTCTCGGCGCTTCTGTCGACATGCACATTACATCCCAGTCGCGCCGCTAAGCCGTTTGCTGCGTACCTGGTTGAACGAGGCGAGCGGCGCTTCGCCACGGAATCTTAGCTCCGCGCGCCGCCCCGTCCAAGCGTGCGTCGGCATAGTTGTAGGTGTCTCGTGTTTTTCACTACAATGGCTGGGCACCATGACCGATCCGATCGCCGGCACCGCGCGGAACCAGCATGGCACGCCCCTGCCGCCAGAGGGGACAAGGGTGAGCCCTTCCTCCGCCGCCACACGCATCGCCGTGCTGTTGATCATTCTCGTGACGAGCGGGGCTTTCGCCCCGAGTCTGCGGAACGACTTCGTAAGTTGGGATGACGACTATGTGCTGGTCGACAACACGGCTTACCGCGGCCTGAGCGCCAAGAGCTTGACATGGATGTTCACGACCGGTTTCACCGGACACTACCAACCTCTTACGTGGCTTTCGTATGCAATTGATGCACAGATCTGGGGCGGAGTGAATGCGTTCGGCTTCCACCTGACCAATCTTCTGTTGCACGTGGCGACGAGCGTCGGGTTCTTCCTGGTGGCACGACGTCTCATCATGGCTGCAGTGCCTGACTTTCGGGTGCCGGGTCGAGCCGCCCGGCGT
Organism: Phycisphaerae bacterium; assembly: GCA_046757145.1. Taxonomy (GTDB): domain Bacteria; phylum Planctomycetota; class Phycisphaerae; order UBA1845; family UBA1845. Next base: position 26,293 of record JBHHXS010000005.1, read on the forward strand.
GATGACATCTCGGTCCTTACCGGTGCTGTTGCTGCGGCCCTTCTCTTTGCCGTCCACCCTCTGCGCACAGAGTCGGTCGCATGGGCTACGGAGCGGCGTGATGTGCTGAGCGGCGCCTGGCTGATGATAGCAGCGCTGTTCTACCTTAGCGCGGCCATGCAGACAAATGGGCCGCGGTTGCGTAGGCGCATCGCCTTAGGCGCTTCGTTGGCGTGCTACGTGCTCTCGCTCTTGTCAAAGGCTTCGGGCATTAGCCTGCCCGTCGTGTTGGTTCTGCTCGACATCTACCCTCTTCGGCGTTTCGCGCACACGGAGCATCCGCCTGGGAAGGGAGACGAAGCGCGTTCACCCTCGCGCTTGTCGGCGGGTTCAAGCGGCGCCGGCCGGGTGAGGGCGATCCTCTGGGAGAAGCCGTTGTTCGTTGTCCCGGCGCTACTCAGCGCTTCCCTGGCGATCTGGGCTCAGGGCCAGTCCGGGGCACTGCGCACTTTCGAGGAGCATCCGATCGCTCAACGCGTCGGGCAAGCGTGTTACGGCATCGTGTTCTATATTTGGAAGACACTGTGGCCGGCGGGTTTGATACCACTGTACGAACAAGATCCACATGCTCGGGCGTTTGCTATCGGTAACGTCCTGTCAGCGGTCTGCGTGGTCGTTATAACATGGTTTGCATGGGCTAGGCGTCGTCGCTTGCCGGGCTTGCTCATAGCCTGGGCGGTCTATCTCGCATTTCTTACCCCCGTGCTGGGATTGGCGCAGAGCGGCCCACAGCTCGTTGCGGACCGCTACAGTTATCTATCATGCCTGCCCTGGGCGGTTCTGGTGGGCGCAATGGTGACACGCGTACTGAATGGCGCCGCGGACCTACGGCGTCACATCCGGATAGGCGTCCCGGTCGCGGTCGCGGCAACGGTGGTGATCCTTGTGGCGCTTACGTCGGCCCAGACACGTATTTGGGCTGACTCGGAGACGCTGTGGAAGACGGTGCTTGCGCGGGCACCTGATACCGGAAGCGCGCATGCGAATCTGGCGGTAGTGCTGAACGACAAGGGTGAGTATCGCAGCGCTCGAGATCACAGCCTTGCCGCTCTGGCCATCCTGCCCGGCAACCTCGTCGCCCACGGTCAGTTGGGACGAAGCTCAGCCAAGCTGGGTGATCTTGCGACAGCTGAGAAACACCTGCGCATTGCGCTGACCATCCGACCGGACGATCCCGGTGTAACGCTCCGTCTCGCGTCGGTGGCCGCAAGACAGGGACGCCCCGGCGAAGCGGAGGAACTCTTCCGCAGGGTTATTCAGCTCGAGCCCGATGTGGCAGCGTGGCGGTTGGCCCTTGCCGGTTTCCTGGCCGCCAACGAACGGTACCTCGAATCCGAGGAACTGTTCGAGCAGGCCTTGCGGCTCGATCCGACGGACAGCACGGCATGCTTTCGA